>JABMQA010001218.1 GCA_013203545.1 Bacteroidota bacterium | reverse complement strand
TAGTTTTTTTATCTTTGGCCGGATCACAAAACCAGGCATATGAAGAAGTTTTTTTTAACCGCATTTCTTTTAGCTAGCTACATGCTAATGACCGCCCAAACGCAGGATTCAACAAAAATACTTGTAATAGGCAACTGCATGCTGGCCTGGAACAATACTACAGAGATGTTCCAGCACATCTGTGAAACTGTAGGAAAACCTGTAATCATTGGAGATAAAGCTGTCCCTAATATGATTTTGGAAACGCATCTGAACGACCAGGAAACAATTGATGAAATTAATGCCTGCAACTGGGATTATATTATATTACAGGCAACCCAGGGTGACCCCAAAGGTTTGATGGATCCCTTCTGGGTGATCGAAAAGCTTTACGATACCATCAAGGCAAATAATCCCTGCACACAGGTATTACTTTTCATGCCCTGGACGATATTTGGAGAGGATTTGACCTTGCCCTCTATCATTGAAGATACTGAGAAATATGCTTTACAACTCAACCTTGCGATCGTACCTGCCGGAAAAATATGGCAAACGGCAAAGGAGGATTATCCCGATATGAACCTTTATGCAGATATGGGTCACCCGAATGTAATGGGGTCTTATGTTTCAGCGTGTGCAATGTACAATGCATTGTTTGCTGAATCATTGGATAATGTTGAATGGTACGCATCCATCGATACCACCCTGGCACTTTATTTTCAGGAATTGGCGAACCGAACAATCACCCAGCATCACGGACAATGGAATATCGGGTACCATGCCCGTTTCGACTTTTCCATCCAAAATGCAAGGCTTACCACACGGAATGTAACACCCTTTGCTGTCATGTATTTCTGGGATTTTGGTGACGGAACTACCTGCTATGAAGCGTGCCCTGTTCATTATTATAAAACCGAAGGAACATACAATGTTGTTTTGAGCATTACCAGCGACAGTTGCATGAATAATAATGCCTCAATTCTCAAAACAGTGATGGTTGAAAATGCTGATGTGCGGCCTTTAATTTCACCAAATCCTGCAAATGACCGGATTTTTGTTGATCTGTTCAGGGAATTTGAAAATATTTCTGTTACAGTTTACGATGCGACTGGCAAAATCATAACAACAATGAATCGGGAAAATTGTGACAGCTTTAACCTGAATGTTGGTCGATGGCGAAGCGGCGTTTACCTGGTTGAGATAAATACTGATGGGCTTCATACGATTGAAAAAGTTGTTAAGAAGTGCTATTAAAATGACATGAATAAATTATATATAATTTTTAGCGATATAATTGTCGATCTAATTTTTAACATATGGAATCTGGCAACATTAACAACCTGACATGTTTACCAAATATCGGAAAAACACTGGCCGAAAAACTTCTTATGGTTGGCATAACCAACGCGTACGATTTAAAGTTTTTTGGGAGTGAAAATGTCATACTGAAAATAGCAACCATCGAAAATGGCGGAGCCTGCATAAATATGTTGTATGCACTTGAAGGCGCGATACAAGGTATCAGGTGGCACGGATTAAGTAACGAAAGAAAAGAGGAATTAAAATCGTTTCACCAGATGATGAAAACAGAATACTATTTATGATAGAGATAGAAAACATTGAATTGACTTTTTTGAGTCTGGATGATTATCAGGAACTTAAAGAAGCTATGATTGAGTCGTACACCAGTATGCCTAACGCTTATTGGAGAGAGCATCATATTAAGTCGCTGATAAACCGCTTTCCTGAAGGCCAGGTGGTAATCAAAGTCAATAATCAAATTGCCGGGTGCGCATTATCCATTATTGTTGACTATGTCAAATTTGATGATAGCCATACCTACAAGGAAATAACAGGTAATTATACTTTCAACACCCATTCGCCCCACGGTGATGTGCTTTATGGTATTGACATATTTATTAAACCTGAATTTAGAGGGTTACGACTTGGCCGAAGGCTTTACGACTATAGAAAAGAATTATGCGAGCGATTAAACCTGAAGGGTGTGGCCTTTGGGGGACGCATACCTAACTACCACAAGTACTCCGATAAACTTTCACCGAAGGAATATATCGATAAAGTCAGAAGAAAAGAGATTGATGACCCTGTGTTAAATTTTCAGGTATCGAACGACTTTCACCCATCAAAAATTCTTAAAAACTACCTTGATGGAGACGAAGCTTCAAACGAATATGCCGTTCTGTTGGAGTGGGACAATATATACTATGAAAAGCAAAGCAAAAAGGCCAGCATTACAAAAAAACTGGTGCGGCTCGGTCTCATACAATGGCAAATGCGGCCCTATAAAAATTTGGATGAATTGTTACAGCAAGCCGAATTTTTTGTTGATGCAGTCTCCGGGTACCGGTCAGATTTTGCATTGTTCCCGGAGTTTTTTAATGCTCCGCTCATGGCTGATAACAACCATTTATCCGAACCTGAAGCCATCAGGGAACTTGCCAAACACACTACCAGCGTTGTTCAGAGATTCTCGGAACTGGCTATATCCTATAACATAAATATTATTTCGGGAAGCATGCCTGAAATTCAAAACGACAGGCTTTTCAATGTTGGCTATCTGTGCAAGCGGGATGGAACCGTCGAAAGATATGAGAAACTACATGTTACCCCGGATGAAGTTAAAGTATGGGGTATGGAAAAAGGCAGGCAATTGAAGGTTTTTGATACGGATTGCGGAAAAATCGGGATACTGATTTGCTATGATGTGGAATTCCCCGAGTTGAGCAGGCTTCTGGCTGACGAAGGAATGGATATATTATTTGTCCCGTTTTTAACTGATACACAAAACGGGTATTCAAGGGTTAGATATTGCGCCCAGGCAAGGGCCATCGAAAACGAATGTTATGTGGCAATTGCCGGATGTGTCGGGAATTTACCAAAGGTTCACAACATGGACATTCAATATGCCCAATCTATGGTTTTTACGCCATGCGATTTTGCATTTCCTGCCAACGGTATCAAAGCCGAGGCCACGCCCAACAATGAAATGATCCTCATCGTGGATCTTGATATCGATTTACTAAGGGAGCTTAATCAATTTGGAAGCGTAAGAAATTTAAAGGACAGACGTAAAGATATTTATGAATTGAAAAAACTTTAAACGACAGTAGGCTCTTAAAAACATATTAATAATAACATGTTAACGATGTTTATGTCAACAGATTTCAAGTTGGGGCT
>JABMQA010001217.1 GCA_013203545.1 Bacteroidota bacterium | reverse complement strand
GTGATGCAGTAGCTGCTGAAACAGGGTTGAGCAAAACAGGCCGCGGAAGAACCCCTTCGTTCGGAATGCCGCTTCGGGCACAGTTTTTACGGAAAGGTATTTACAGATACGACAAAGCCGTTTTCGGATCATATAAAGATTTTGTGCCCAATCATTACATTCTGGGATATCATATGGTGGCCCAGTCGAGGAGGGAATATAGCACAACTATTTGGAACCATGCCTTTGACAAGGTTGGGAAACGCCCGTACATGGTTGTCCCGTTCTCCGAAGGCATTAGGGATGCAACAGGATTGTCAAAAAGGGGTTTGTACGATTCTACCATGAACCGGCTTAAGAATGACTGGAAAAAACAGTCCGACAGCCTGACACACGAGGATCTGTTTGTGGTGAGAACACCGGAGAAAAGAATCTTCACAAATTATGTCCGGCCTCATGTGGTAAATGACAATCTGGTGATTGCTGAAAAAAATGCCATGGATGATATTGGCCGGTTTGTAATGCTTGACGCAAAAGGAAATGAAAAAACTTTGTTCACCCCCGGGTATTACAACAGCGGCTCATTATCACAGGCCGGCAATTTGGTTGTGTGGACAGAAAAAGAATTTGACCCAAGGTGGGAAAACAGGAGTTATTCCGTGATAAAAATATTTGATCTAAATACCGGAAAAACCAGAAAGTTAACATCCAAAACAAGGTATTTTGCGCCAACGCTTTCGCCGGATGCATTCAAAATCGTGGCTGTTGAAGTCACCGAAGAAAATATTTATTTCCTTGTGGTCCTCAATGTAAATTCCGGCCAGGTCATAAAGCGGTTTTCAACACCTGAAAATTACTTTTTCACATACCCTTCCTGGTCATCCGACGGAGCTTCAGTTGTAAGTGTGGTGGTGGGCGATCCGGGGAAATCCATTGTTATTTTACAAACCGCTTCCGGGTCGTTTGAATATGTAATCCCCTTCACCTACACTGATATTTCCAAACCATTGCTCCGGGGCAACGACATCTTCTTTATCGGCGCCTGGTCAGGTATTGATAACCTTTATCAACTTAACACGACCACCGGACAAATCAATAAAATTACCTCGGTGGAATTTGGATTAACGGATCCGTATCTTAAACCCGGCGGAAATGAAATGCTATTTTCGAACTATACCGAAAACGGATACGAAATCAGCGCAATAACACTTGATCAAACCTATCAGGTACCAGTTGAGAATGTTACTGATTGGGGGCCAAAACTCTACCACACTTTAGCTGAACAGGATGGGGTAATCATGGATCCCGACAGTATTCCGCAAACAGAATATACCAGCAGTAATTATTCGAAGCTTTTGAATGTGTTTAATTTTCACAGTTGGGCCCCGCTATCAATCGACGCATCAAACTATGATGTCAGTCCCGGCTTCTCGCTGATGTCTCAGAATATTCTCAGCAGTGCATTCACCACACTGGGATACACCTATAATTTGAACGAAAACACCGGCAAATATTACCTCAATTTCAGTTATCAGGGCTTGTACCCGGTTATTGATTTTCAGATTGACTATGGAAAAAGAAAATCATATACCTACGATACTACACACCAAAAAATTAATTTCAGTTGGATGGAGACCAATTTTACAACTGCTGTTAAAATTCCACTAAATTTAACCTCCGGAAAATATGCAAGGCTTCTCCAGCCATCGGTTGACCTAACCTACAAGCAACTGGATATGGACAAGGATGCACCGGTTAGTTTTGTTAGAAGCAATTTTAAAACCATCAGCTACCGGTTTTATGCCTACAATCTCATAAAAAGTGTTGCCCGAGATATGTACCCGCGTTGGGGACAAATGCTCGACCTGAACCTGCGCACCGCCCCATTTCAATCCGACACAATCGGGTCGATGCTGGCTGCAGAAACGAGATTATTCTTCCCGGGCTTGTTCAGGCACCACAGTTTTAATATTTACGCCGGTTACCAAAAAAGGATTAATAACCATTATTATTACGGTAACATTGTGAATTATCCCCGTGGATTCACCGGCCTGCTTACCAAAGAGTTGAAAAGCATATCATTTAATTACAAATTACCGCTTTTTTACCCTGACTTTAGCCTTTCATCACTTGCATATTTCAAACGGTTTAAGTCAAATCTGTTTTTTGATTATGCAACTGGTAATTACGATAATGAGATTACGGATTGGTATTCGGCAGGGATTGAGCTTTTTACCGACCT
>JABMQA010001216.1 GCA_013203545.1 Bacteroidota bacterium | reverse complement strand
GATATAAAGCCAATTTGGGATCAGAGTATTGCAGCGGTTCACACCTACCTGGCCGAAGAAAGTGATACCTCATTCTGGTACAAGCGGGTAAACAGGCATACAGGCGAAAAACGTACAAACCCAATTAATCCCAACAACCCTGACATCATCGAGGGCGGGATCGTAACACTTTATGATGCGTTTTTTCCTGCGTTGCTGGTGCTTAACAATGATCTTGTACGGGCGGAGAAGAACCAGGATACCTGGAACTGGTTATGGAACAGGTACGGACTTGAGCCCATGGCTTATGATTTCGATGGAGGTGTACCCACTTATCCTGCCTACGACCTAAATCCCGAGATCATCGAATCGGCTTATTACCTCTATCATGCAACTGGCGAGGAAAAGTATTTTAACATGGTATGCCAGTATTGGGAAGATATAAAAAAATACTGCCGGACAGAGGTTGCATTTTCATCCATTAAAGATGTACGTACCATGGAAAAGAAAGATTATATGCCAACCTTCTTTTTTGCTGAAACATTAAAATATTTTTATTTAACCTTTACAGAGGATGCCGGTGGGTTTAATCTGGATGATTATGTGTTGAATACAGAGGCGCACCCATTTAAAAAAGACCATTTTGATAAACATGAAGTAATAAAACGGTTGGGATTAGAATTGCAGGAACAGTAAGAGATGGCGTGATGGAAGATACTTAGTGGATAAAGTTCCACCCGGGGCACTTTTTCATTTTAACTACCTTTGCCTGATTAAAACCCAATCTGCGCAAATCAGGGTAATCAGTGGCAAACCGGGAATAAAATTCAGACGCAGATTTACGCTGAAAAACGCAGATAAGATCATGACCAATCCGCGATAATCCGGGTCCAATTAAACTTAATCTGGGCAAATCAGAGAAATCAGTGGCAGAACATGGAATAAATTCAGACGCAGATTTACGCTGAAAAGCGCAGATAAGATCATAACCAATCCGCGGTAATCCGCGTCCAATTAAACTTAATCTGGGCAAATCAGAGAAATCAGTGGCAGAACATGGAATAAATTAAGACGCAGATTTACGCTGAAAAGCGCAGATAAAATCATAACCAATCCGCGATAATCCGTGTCTGAATAAAACCCAATCTGAGAAAACCTGTCCGACCGCTAACGGATCTGCGGTTAATTTTACTAAGGCTGCTGAAAGGTTGATATCGGCATGTATGCAGCGATTAGCACGCCGGAAGTGTATAAAAGGGTTTGAGCAAAATCTGCCTTTTGATCAGATCATATACCCGCCGGAATAGTAAGCCATCTCATGCTCCAATTTAATTTCAGCGTTAAAACAGTCGATGCGGTTGCAGAGAAGGATGCATTTAGAGAAATCGGTTTTTTTGTTAAGAAACAGTGCAAAGATTTTACCGCCGCAGGTGCATTCGGAATAGACGGGTAAATGTTCATCGCAAACAGGGCAACACACATCCCATATTTCACCGGATTTCAACGAAATATCCAGGGTAACCCTGCTCTTGTAGCCATAAACCGGACTAAGTGCTACCGTTCCGGATTGCCCACCACGGCATACTTTTAGCATGATGCCGCTAAACCCATTGAAAACAGCATGTTCGTTTATCAAATTGTGGCCGTTGTGGCAAAAGCATTTTTCGATTACAAGCAATTCCTTGTGCTTGCAGATTTCCGTTTTCTTGATGGGGTTCGGAAAAAGCATCATTCCCTTTTTGTCAAATCGTTTCATGGCTATTTATAATTGCTTTGTATATTTTTAATTTTTCAATGATGGATTTTGTTACAGCAAAAATTTGATGATACATATTTTCGAGGGTTGGGGATAATTGTGTTCTGAAGGTTATATCATCAAATATTTCAACTGTAATAATCCAAATTTTATCAGGCATGGCGATACCTACATTTCTTGCAAGCTGAACTACATCTTTGAAATGGCTGTCATGAAATGTATTCAGATGTAAAGTGGGCGGGTATTGTTGCAGGGAAAAATATTTTACTGTTCCCGGTTTTCCTTCCGCTGTTTTAATCCCATCTATAACGACCAGTTGATCATAGTTTTTGATAAGATGAAGCATATCCAAACCACCTGTTATTGTTGAATCAAAGCAAAGGTGATTTCCGGAGTATGATTTTTTAAGGTCGTTAACCAACCTGGTTCCGATGCCGTCGTCGGATAAAATATCATTACCTATGCCCAAAACAAGTGTTTTCAAATCGTTTTTTCTCAATCCCTTTGAATTGTCTGAATGAGTTTTCCGTCACTATCCCGGATAAGCACTTTCATTGGCATCTCTCCCGGCAGGTGATGCGTGGCACATGAGAAGCAGGGATCATACGCCCGGAATGCCATTTCGATCATATTTAAGATGCCGTCGGTTACTTCCTCACCCTTTTTGATCAGACCCTGGGCTGCTTTTTTGAGTGACATGCAGATGGCTGCATTGTTGTTGGTAGTTCCCACAATGATATTCACTTTGGTAACAATACCCTTTTCATCGGTCCAGTAATGATGGGTCAGTGTTCCACGCTGTGCTTCCACAATTCCGATGCCTTCGCCTATTGGCTTTCCAACAGGTGTTCGCAACTCCTTACCGGTAATTTCAGGATCCTGGGCAAGTTCGAGACAATGTTCGGCCGCATACAGCAATTCAACCAACCGGGCCCAGTGCATGGCAAGTGTTGCATGAACCGGTTTCCCACCCAGGGTGTTGAACATTCTTTCATATTCTTTCTGAGCAAGTGGTGTGGTCATCCCGTCGGCGGCATTTAGGCGGGAAAGCGGTGTTGCATGATAAACGCCTGAATCCTGCCCGTCGACAAAACCATGCCAGCCGATTTTTTTCAGATAGGGAAATTTCAGGTAACTCCAGGGTTCAACCCTTTCTTCCACATATTCCATATAGTCGGCCGGGGCATATTTACAATGTTCGTTGCCCAGTGTGTCGACAACCCTCACTTTTCCATCATAGAAATTTACCTTGTTGTTTTCATCCACAAGACCCATGGAGTGTAAATTCAGATTATACGGGCCATTCAGGATGATGTCCACATAATCTTTATTTGCCAGCACCACATCATCAAAAATCTTAATCGAAAATTTGGCAAATTCGATAAATTCTTTTGCTTTTTCAACGATATCATCACGCTCTTCAGGTTTTAATCCTTTTCTAACGCCACCGGGAATATTCATCACTACGTGCGTTTGGTGCCCGCCCAGCAGCGCCTGTATTTCCTGGGCAATTCTTCTTTGCTTAATGACTTCAGCGCCGATGTTTCTGCCAACCTTTTTGATTACGCCCAGAATATTTCTTTCTCCCGGAGGTGCGGTTGGCCCTACCACAAAGTCGGGCGCTGCCAGTGCATAGAAATGCGCAATATGGCTATGAACGAAGTGTGCCATATAGAAAAGCTCCCTGAGTTTTTTTGCTGTGGGCGGAGGTTCAACACCATAAACCATATCAGCGGCTTTTCCGGATGCCATATGGTGACATCCCGGGCAAACCCCGCAAATTTTAGTGACGATCTGGGCCAGTTCTTCAACCGGTCGGCCTTCACAAAATTTTTCAAATCCCCTTAACTCGGGTACCTGGAAATATACATTTTCGACCTCTCCGTTTCCATTGGTAAAAATCTCGATTTTTCCGTGTCCTTCAAGACGGGTGATCGGATCGATGGTTATTCTTTTCATAATATTTTCCTCCTGATGATTGAACCTGGTAAACTAAACCTGTAAAATGTTCCTGCAGGGTCGGCAACCTGATCAACGATTTCACTTATTTCCACGGGGTCGTTGGAGTCGATCATTGTTCCGATTGAAGAGATCATTTTAGCCCCCGGATCGGAAATATCTGGTGAGGGGCCATAGCAACCTTTACATGGCGCATTCCCCTTTATGCAACGGTAACCGCAGCCTCCCCTTGTTGCAGGGCCCATGCAAATAACCCCCTGCTCCAGAAAGCAGGTTTCGCCGTCATCTTCAATTTCATAGGGCCGGCGAAATTCCTTGATGGTCTTTTTATCGGTTTTTGTCCTGATGCACTCATCACATTGGGTTTTATCCCAGGCACCCAAAACGGTCTTCTTAGAGGGTAACGTTGCACCGGTAGCTATGGCCATGAAGACTTCTACCAAACGCTCGGTTTGGGGTGGGCAACCGGGAACATAGTAGTCCACACAAACCACCTGATCCAGGGCCAGCACATCGTCGAAGAAATATGGAAGGTGTAATTCGCCTTCGGGTACCTGGGTTTTAAGTTGTGGCCTCGTCTTTTCCGGATTCACAGTGGATTCGGAAGTATCGTACACCCGCTCAAAAATCCCATCACGGTTAGTGAAATTAGCTAACCCGGGTATGCCCCCCAAATGAGCACACGAGCCGTAGGCCACCAATATTTTTGATTTTTCCCTCAGCAGCATAGCCATGTACTGGTTTTCGCTGTTGCGGATGGCGCCGTTAAAAAGTGTAACATCGATGTACCCATTGGGCATGGCCCTAACATCATCATATTTGACGTCCAAAGCAATGGGCCAGAAAACCAGGTCGGCAAGTTCTGTAATATCGAACAGCTTTTCATGCACATCGAGTACCGAAACACAGCAACCTCCACAGGCAGCCCCCCAATAAACGGCCATTTTAAGTTTTGGTTTCTTTTTTTCAGAATTTTCCATTATTGACAGTTTTATGCAATTTCCATTATTTCTTTGATGGGAGAGGGTCCCAGTTCCATGAGCCTTTCAGTCATATTATCCACCAAATCGGCAAATTGCCTCCCTTCGCTCGCACTTATCCATTCCAGGCGTAACCTGTCCTTGTGTATGCCCATTTGCTGAATGTATTTGTGCAGCAGTTTAAATCGTCTGAGGCATTTGTAATTTCCTTCGTGGTAATGGCAATCACCGGGATGGCAACCGCAAATCAAGACACCATCGGCACCCTCCCGAAAGGATTTAAGCACAAATGTGGGATCAACACGACCTGAACACATGATTCGAATAATTCGGATATTCGGCGCATATTTCATCCTGGATGTGCCGGCCAGGTCGGCACCGGTATAAGAGCACCAGTTACATAAAAATGAGATGATGGTTGGTTGAAATTCCATAATTAAACCTCCAGTTCTGTTTTTTTAGATTTTCTTTTTGTCATCGACAGCATGCCTTCAATTTGGGACATGATTTGCTTATCGGTAAAATGCCGGGTTCGGATTGCACCTGTTGGGCAGGCTGAGCTACATGTTCCACAGCCTTTGCAAAGAATTTCGTTGACAACGGAAACCCGGTTTTCTTCATTAAAACCAATGGCTTTGTAGGGGCAAACACTAATGCAGGTCTGACAACCACAACATAAATCCTCATTGGTGAATGCTGTTGTAACCTCGATTTCTACCTGCCCCACATCAATACTGGAGAGTACCCTTGCAGCGGCAGCTTTTGCCTGTGCCACCGAATCGGGAATGTCTTTTGGCGCCTGACAAGTACCGGCAATAAATACGCCATCGGTGGTGGTTGCCACCGGATCCAGTTTAGGATGCCTCTCGATGAAGAAATCATTTCCGCAAAGGCTAACGCCAACAGTCCGGGCGACATCTTTCACGTCCTCATGAGCTTCCATGGCTGTCATTAAAATTACCAGGTCAGCCGGAACTTCAACCATATCACCCGATAGTATTTCTTCGATCTCAACCAGCATTTCACACTTTTCTCTATTTGGAGCCCTTCGGATTTCAGGCAAATATTTTTGTTGGTCGTACATCAGGAACATGATGTCTTTTTGCGATGCCTTCAGATAAAGCTCCTCACAATCCTTCCCAAAAGACCGCATGTCGGCATATGCCTGGTAAATATTGGCTTTTGGAAGGGCTGACCGCAATTGGGTTGCGAATTTCAAGGCCGTCATACAACAGGTTCTTGAACAATATTCATGGCAATTTTTATTTCTGCTTCCTACACAATGAATGATGAGAATATCTTCAGGAGTCTTGCCATCTTTGGTTTCAATTTTTCCTGACATCAGCATTT
The DNA here is from genome assembly GCA_013203545.1 of Bacteroidota bacterium. Taxonomy (GTDB): domain Bacteria; phylum Bacteroidota; class Bacteroidia; order Bacteroidales; family 4484-276; genus JABMQA01. The sequence continues at coordinate 7,959 of JABMQA010001216.1, read as the reverse complement.
TTTCAAATTCCAGGGATGTGATCACATTGGGCAGGTACCCATACCCATATTCCCTGATAGCGGATGGATCATAAGGTTTCAGCCCGGTTGCCACAATGATGTTCCCGAATTCGAGTTCGGCATCAATACCCAGCATTGGCAACGGCATTTTAAAATTACCGACATATCCCGTAATGTTTTCAGCCTTTGTGTTCAATAATACCTCAACATTTTCATGCTGCTTTATTCGCTTTATGAATTGTTGAATGATTTGTTGTGCACTGTCAAAATATGGAAAGGATTGGTCGATACCGGCAACAACACCACCAAGATGGTTGGTCTTTTCCAGCAGAAAAACCTTTTTCCCGGCGTCGGCAATTTCCAGAGCTGCCGTCAAACCTGCAATACCACCGCCTATGATTAGGGTAGCGGGATTAATATCAACTGTTCTTTTTTGGAGCTCCTCATGATGGTTTACCCTGGTGACAGCGGCTGCCACAAGAGATTTTGCTTTATCGGTTGCTGCTTTCTTATCATCATGGACCCATGATACATGTTCACGAATATTTGCCATTTGAAGCAGATAAGGATTCAAGCCCGCCTTTTCCAGTGTCTTCCTGAATGTAAGTTCATGTATCCGGGGTGAACATGCAGAAACGACTATCCGGTTGAGGTTATTTTCTTTAATATCCTTGATGATCAAATCCTGACCGGGATCGGAGCACATGTATTTGTAATTTTTGGATAATACCACATTTGGCAACTTTTCCATGGCTTTGGCAACCTCGGCCACATCCACAACCTTTTCGATGTTTGTACCGCACCAACAAACGTAAACCCCTATTCTTGGTTCTTCCATAACTTTTTCTATTTGTTAACCATCATGTACGATGGAAGTATTATTAACAATCAAATTTTTTTTCTGGAGTGATGGAGTATTGGAGTGATGGAATCCTAATGGCTATCCGGGTTCTGTTTTTCCAATACTCCATTTTATAATTATCCATTATTCCATTATTCCAATATTTCTCCATAGGAGTGCCCATGGCACAATTTCCAACACTCCATTACTCCACCACACTTCATATTGCCGGTGCCAGTCCGGTGCTGTATTGTTTTGATAAAGCTACTTGTTTTAATCTCGAGAAATAAATTGCAAAAGGCCGGTATGCAAGGTGAGACCATTTTGAGAAGGGTACCTCAACCATGATCATCGGCACAAGTATAGCAAGATGTAGTATATACATGTAATAGGTAGCCGCAGGTAGTCCTGCCAATCTGAAAATATGTAGCACGATTCCGGTAATGGTGGTTAATCCAAGCATGATGATAAACAGCCAATCGGTGGAATGTGAATACTGTAGTTTGATATCTTTTTTGCGGATTCTTCCAATGGTGACAACAGTGAGGAAAAATAAAATTCCAAAGGTGGCATAATATCCGAGTAACCTTTGCCAGTTGTACCAATCAACCACCTTCTCGGTCTGGAATGCTGGAAGGGCTACCACAACCAGAATAAACATGGTGGTGTATCCGGTCATAAGTAGCATATGGCCAACCCAGTAGTTTTTATCATCACATTTTGAGAATTTGGATTGGGTGACGAAATTATAGATCAAGCGCCAGAATTCGGTAAAATAGGCATAAAAAGGAACCTTAAACGACTTGTTAGAAAGGATAATTTTATAAAACATATTAAGAATATTGGAGACCAAAATGAATGCCACTATAATGGCCATTGCCCAGTCGCCAAATTCGATAATCCTTATGAACTGATCTCCACTGATACCAGCCACCAGATGGTTTAACATTACGCCACCCGATTCATTAACCATCAGGTATGCATCCGGCCTGAGCGGTAGGTATATCAAAAAGAGAACGATTACAAGAAGTGCAAAAAACAGGATATAGGATAATTCCCACCATTTGGAAGTATAGAACTTTCGTGACATGCCAGTCCAGTCGTAAACAGATGTGAGATACCGGCGCAATGTCATCATCAGCTCTCCGGGGTTGGCATCCCTGGGGCATGTTTCAGAACACTCACCACAATAGTAGCACATCCATGGCTCCACATATGAAGCCAGTTTGTCTTTCAATCCCATCTGTATTACCCTGATTCCTTTTCTTGGAAAAAGGACTTCGTTTTCTGATAATGGACAAATTGCAGTACAATTCCCGCAATGAAAACATTCGTTCCATTGCTCACTCATACCGAATTTTTGTAACTCTTTTTTAAATCCAGGATTAACTCTGTTATTCATATTTGGTCCTCCGTTATTTCGGATAATTTGTTTACATATTCCTCAACCAGTGAAATCAAGACCGTTTTATCCAATGTTTTATTTTTTTTGGTAATAAGATTTTGAATGACACTGCAAGCAGCTGCTGAGGCCTGAGCAACTGTATCAGGGATGTCTTTAGGCCCCTGGCATACACCTGCAATGGTTATCCCACCACTATGGGTACTAGTCGGATCAGTCAGGTAATTTGCTTCTTCGAACCATCCATCTTTGTTGGTATCAATTCCCAGCATTTTAGCCAGTGATTGAGCATCTTCGCGGGGTTCGAGACCAACAGCAAGTATAACCATATCCACTTCCGATTCGATGAGTTTGTTGTTGATGATATCTTCACTTCTCAAATGAAGTTTGCCGTTTCGTTCTTCGATTTTTGCAGTCCTGCCCCGAATCATTTCTATACCTTCCTGTTTTATTCGCTCATAAAATTCTTCATATCCTTTTCCAAAAGCACGGATATCTATATAGTATTCTGTGATTCTGGCATCCGGTAACTTTTCAGAAACCAGATGTGCCAGTTTCAAGGAATACATGCAACACACCCTGGAGCAATATTGATGGTTGTTTACATCCCGGCTGCCCACACAATGAATGATAGCCACGCTTTCGGGTTCGGCACCCTCTTCTGTGAAAATCCAGTTTCCTTTTTTATCTTTTGTCCGTTGTGTAATGTTTCCACCTGTAGGGCCGGCGGCGTTTACCAGCCTTTCAAGCTCAAGTGAGGTGAGTACATTGGGGAATGTGCCATATCCAAAATTTGCCACTTTACCGGCATCAAAAGTTTTGAATCCGGTGGCAACAACAATATTCCCAACTGTAATTTCTATTTCCTGATCCTGTTCGTCGAGTCTCACGGCATTGGCTGGACACACTTTTGCACACACGCCGCATTTGCCTTTGGTTACATATATACAGCTCTTTTCATCAATCAGGTATTTATTGGGCACTGCCTGTGGAAATGGAATGTAGATGGCTTTACGGAGGGTGGTTCCTGCATCAAACTCACTGGATGCTTTTGCCGGGCATTTCTCAGAACAGATCCCGCACCCTATGCAGGTTTTCAGATCGACCCTGCGCGCCTTTTTTAGGATTTTCACTTTGTAATTTCCAGGGCCACCCGTAACTTCTTTTACTTCACTGTAGGTCATCAGGTCGATATTGGGGTGCAATCCCACGTCTACCATTTTGGGGGTGAGGATACAGGCAGCACAATCCAGCGTTGGAAAGGTTTTATCGAACATGGCCATATGACCACCGATGGTACCTGTCCGTTCGAGTAAACTGACTTTATGATTACTGTTGGCGATTTCAAGTGATGCCTGTATGCCTGCAATTCCACCCCCGATTACCAGTGTGTCCTGGTTTTTTTGTTTTACAACCTTATTAATTATTTCATCAGGATTAACCGTCATCACCGCACAATATATCAGTGATTCGGCCATCTGTTCATCCGCCCGTCCCATGATCCCATAATCCCTGAAGTTGCAAAGTGTAATGTTAGTGGGGTCCAATCCGCTTTCCGACATAATTCTTGTAAAGAAAGGCTTTACCATGCCCGGATCATATCCAGCGATCAGCAGCTTTGAAACCCGCGAACCCTTAAGTTTTTCTATGAAGATGTTTTTATCGATAGGGGGCAGATCATGCGAATTTCCAATATATCTAACACCGGGAATTTGATCAGAATACTTTTCAATTTTCTGCTTGTTCAATCCATTGCTATAACCGTTGTTTTCATAATGAAAATAGATCCCCACGGATGGAATTTTATTCATAAGGCTTAAGTTTTATGGAATAATCATAAAGTCTCCGACAATATTAATAGCCTTATAAAAAACATCCTATGACAGGAATCAGGATCGAAAATGATTTTTATGCAGGAATTGCAATGATAATTCCACATATAGAAATGTGATTTTACACCACATACAATTATGATTTTTGTTTGGATTAAAATATGATTTTTGTCAGGTATTTTGTATAGGACAAAAGGATTTCAATTCACCAGGGTTTCATAAGAAGGCAAATGTTTATATAATGTTTACAAAATTGATGTGCAGTTTGCCAAACACCCAGGTGGTTTAAAAGTGTCTGGCAATTTTTTTAAGGGATTCTACATCTTTAAGGTGTATTTTTCTGCCATTTGTGTAAATAATATTTTCATTTTTAAATTCCTTCAAAAGCCGGATAACGGTTTCGGTGGCTGTTCCCACAATATTTGCGAGGTCTTCCCTCGAAAGGCTTATCCCGGTATCTTCAATTTGATTATCTTGTGATTTGTAAATATTATCAAGTATCAGCAATGTTTCGGCAAGTCTTTCCCTAACCTGCTTCTGAGCCAATGAGGTCATTTTTTCCTCGGCCTCCTTTAGCAGGTTGCAAAGTGTTGTCATAATGCAATGGGATATGAGGGGATTTCTGGTTGTGATATTCGAAAAAACAGGCCTGTCTATAAAGCAGACCAATGAATCCTCGAGTGTGGTTGCAGTGGACATGTAATACCTGCCTGCTAAAAAGGACCTGATGCCAAGCAGACCGCCGGACAGGACGATCCGGACAATTTGTCCCTTGCCGTCGCAACCGATTTTCGAAATTTTTACCTTTCCGCTTTTCAGACAAAACAAACCGGTTGGAACACGGCCTTCGTGAAAAACAACCTGACCCTTTTTATAAAAGGTGATAATTTTCCCCTTGTCTAATAATTCCAGTTCAACTTTGCTAAGTGTGTCGAAGCAGGAAATATGTCTTACTAAGCAACCTGAACAACCCGAATCAGTGAACATAATGCAATAGTTTAGCGTATTGTAAATGTGCCAGATTCGCTAAATATCCCTAATTCATTTATTTTTATTAATAAAAAAACATTATGGTTTTTAAAGTTAAAACACCCGTTTCAAAGTAAAGGCTTGTGCTACATTGATTTTTACCCTGAAAAGCGGCCCATAAATATACAATATTTGTATCTGTAAGTCAAATCGACGCCTGTTGTTAATCCTCTAACAGGTCGACCAGATCAAAGTTCCGGCACAATAAATTTTTTTTTTGCACAACAAAAATAGGCTGCCTGACCCTTTAATTTTCCAGAGATTACTTAATATAGATATTGGATTTTACTGTTTTTAGCCGACCGGTGAAATCGAAATCGGAATACCTTCACAGTAGCAGAAAAAGGAATAAAAATTTGTAACACTTTATTGTAAATACCGTCTATACTTTTAACCACATTATTCCAGGCTATGATCAAGAATTATCTCAGAACAGCATTTCGTTTTTTCAAGCGAAGCAAAGGCTACACATTCATTAACATTTCCGGGCTGTCGATAGGTATTGCGGTAAGTATTGTTGGATTTTTATTCGTGATTCATGAATTGAGTTTCGATAAGTTTCATAAGAATTCCGACCGTATATACCGTATTGCAGTAGATGCGCTTTCAGGGAACACTGCAATTTATCAAACCTATACCTCGGCTCCATATGCTGCGGCATTGTATGAGTTTTTCCCGAAATTGAAAAAGTTACCCGGATCAGAACATTTGATGATTATGAGATTACAATCGGGGACCGGGAGTTCCTGGAGGATAATGTTTTTCTGGTTGATTCCACTTTTTTTGAGATATTTGATTTTCCGATTGTTAAAGGTGATGGTAGAAAGCTCCTGAATGAACCCTTTACGGCGGTGATAACACAAAGTACTGCAAAACGGTACTTCGGCGATTCGGATCCGATCAACCGGGTTATGAGGAGCGACACACTTAATTTTAAGGTCATTGCGGTTGTTGAGGACGTCCCTGAAAATTCGCATTTCCATTTTGATATTGCACTGGCATTATTGAGTTTTGATGGGCTTTATAACAGTCAACAATGGTTTAACAATAGTTACAGGAACTATTTTATGCTGCACGAAAATTCGGATATTGAAAAAGTTAAGGCAAGGTTGCCCGAATTCACCGATCAATACTTGTTTGGCGGAACCTATGCAGAAATGTCTCAAAAAGGAAACAAATGGGAGTTGTACCTTCAGCCTTTAACCTCCATCCACCTGAATTCAAACCTGCGTGGTGAGTTCGAGCCCAATGGTAAGAGGGAATATGTGTACATCTTTCTGGTGGTTTCCATCTTTATTTTAATCATTGCCTGTATCAACTTTATTAACCTTGCAACTGCAAAATCAGGCAACCGGGCAAAGGAGGTGGGATTGCGGAAAACTGTCGGGGCGCAAAAATGGGATCTGATAAAGCAATTTATGAGTGAGAGTTTGCTAACCAGTTTTTTTTCACTGGCTATTGCGCTGTTATTGGTTGAATTGACTTTGGTATTTTTAAAGGATGTGGAAGGTGTGGCGCTTTTCATGCCCTATTTTTCGAACCCATATACCATACCTGCCCTGATCGTTCTGGGATTGGTAGTAGGCCTGTTATCGGGGTTTTACCCGGCGCTGGTGCTTTCGTCTTTTCGCCCCATCTTCGCTTTAAAAAGTCAGAACCGGAAAGGCAAAAAATCACCGTGGCTTCGGAATGTCCTGGTAACCCTTCAATTTTCTATTTCTGTCATTCTCATTATCGGCACCTTCGTGGTTTATAAACAGCTTAAACTTCTTCAAAATGAACAATTGGGATTTGATAAAGAAAATGTGATTGTTATCAATAATGCTTCTATCCTTGAAAACAGTATTCCGGCTTTTAAAAATGACCTTCGTGCCCTGCCGTTTGTCGAAAGTGCCTCGGCCATTTACCGGATGCCGGGAAGCAGGTATGTAAACCTTGGCTTTGGTGCGGAGGATTTCGAAGGCGGATATACACTTAACCTGAGTGGTTGTGATGAGGATTATATTCATGTGCTTAAGCCCGAGATGCTCATGGGCAGGTTTTTTTCGAATGAATATGGTACGGATTCAATGGGTATTGTCATCAACGAGGAGGCCCTCAAACTACTTGAGTACGATGAACCCCTTGGTAAGAAGTTGAATACCTGGGGGGATCCGCGATGCTATTTTCATATTATTGGTGTGATGAAAGATATGTATTACGAGTCGAAGCACAATACGATACAACCCATGGGTCTTGTTAATGTTGACAGTCCGTTCTGGATCGATACCGAGGTTATTGCTTTGCGAATCATACCGGGTGATTATCAGAAAATGATTGGGGAACTGGAGGATATCTGGCAAAATCATTCACCTTCAATTCCATTTGATTTTTCATTTTTTGATCATGATTACGACCGGCTTTACACCAACGAAATGCAAACCCGCAAGCTATTCCTGGCATTTTCCTTTCTGGCTATTTTTATTGCCTGTCTTGGATTGTTGGGCCTCGCATCGTTTATCGCGCAGCAAAAAACCAAGGAAATAGGAATCCGTAAGGCCATGGGAGCCACCACCTCATCCATATCCCTGCTATTAGCCGGCAACTATACAAAATGGGTGCTGTTTGCCAATCTCATAGCCTGGCCGCTTGCATGGTACTTTTTTGATCGCTGGCTGGATAATTTTGCTTATAAAGCGGATATTTTGTGGTGGTATTTTCTTTTAGCCGGTATCATTTCAATGGCCCTTTCATTAATTACAGTGGGATTGCAAACCATTAAAGCATCAAAGGCCAATCCGGTAGATGCACTGCGGTATGAATAGGGGAGGTAAGAGTTTGGAGTTTGGAGTTTGGGGTTTGGAGTTTGACCTATG
>JABMQA010001215.1 GCA_013203545.1 Bacteroidota bacterium | reverse complement strand
TTCTTTGTCTGATTTAATTGTTATTATTTTCTCCCCCATTATTGTTACTAGGCTGAAAAAGAAATTTTTACCTTGACGATTCTTTACTTCTATGTTAATCTCGCTAGAAGCAGGATTAGGGTAAATACTCACCCAATTATTTTGTTCATTTATATCATTAATCCTGGTAGTCACATAATCACAAGTTGTCGAGACACCGGTATTATAGAGACCAAGAATACTGTCTTCATAACATCTTAGCCTTTGAATAAAAGGGAGATCAACAATAATTGTATCAGGTGGTTCGCATTCTACAGGGCCTAGGCCATGAAATAATGTTCTTTCTCCCCCGATCCCTTCTAAAATCTTCAATCCACCAAATGATAGAGTCTTGACAATGAAGCCAATAATAAGGATACTGTCAGTTGAATTTATTATCCTTTCATAATTACAGGTATCCCAAGTTGTTATCCATGTTGACCCTGAGTCAGCTGCAAAATCATAGACAAGTGAGAATCCATTATTAATAGGATCGAAGACATATATTTTCCTATTATCCTCATAAGTGAATGCAGTATCGGAGTTTCCAACTAAATAACCATATCCTGTTATTCCGTCTGTTACAGTGATGATTTTACATGTTTTGCCTAAGATATTAGTATCTGCGACCGATTCATATTTAATGAAAGAGAGTTGAGGACTAAACGGATAAACTATTTCATAGTACCATGTTGCTCCAATAGGAGCCCAGTTTTGTCCAGCAACAAATATTGGAAAGGAACAAATCAATACAAAGCTTAGTAATTTTTTCATGCCTCTTTGTTTAAATAAATGCGCCATAACGTTTGGCTATGTGCATATTGTTTTTATTTCTGCCTTATTTTTAGGTTGAAATACACTTTTTATTGAATATATCTCGTAAAATCCGGAGATATCTTTAGAAATTAACCCTTTTTTGCTTCCAGGATGGAGGTTGAATTTATCTCTGAAATATACAGGATAAATCCAGTCCGGTGATTTCATGGCCGGAAAATGCGTTGCTGAAATGATCCTGTTCGAAATAGAAACCATACCCCGACTTTTATAAAACAAACTTACATACTTCCCGGATCATATCAAAATAGTTGTAATGTTTTTTTTTATATATTCAACTTATCCATTGGATTCACAATCTGATTGAACCCTTTCGTCGTGATATGCGTATAAATCTCCGTCGTCTTACTGCTTGCATGACCCATCAAGGCCTGTATATACCGTAAATCGGTGCCGTTCTCCAATAGGTGAGTACCAAAACAATGACGTAATGTATGAAACGAGACCGCTTTTCTTATACCAGCTCTCTGATATGCGGATGATACAAGCGAGTGCACACTGCTTTCACTATATTTCCCGCCTTTTATTCCTTCAAATAACCACTCTTTAGGCTTCTCTTTTTTGATGTAATCACGAAGTACAGGCAACACTTTCTTCGATAATAGCGTATACCTGTCCTTTCTGCCTTTTGCTTGTCTTACAAAAATCTGCATCCGCTTACTGTCAATATCCGTTATCCTGAGATTGAGAACCTCGCTTAACCGTAATCCTGCGGAATAGGTGATCATGATGAGGGCTTTGTGCTTGATGTTCCTTACCAGTTTGATCACCCTGCTGATCTCTTCTTCATTCAAAACCAGCGGTAATTTCCGCTCCCTCCGCGGCCGCTCAACCAGGTATACCTTCCTTGGCCTTCCTAGTACCCGCTCATAGTAAAATTTGATCGCATTTATCGATTGATTCTGATACGAAGGAGATACCTTCCTTTCCATCACAAGGTATTGCAGAAACACAATAATCATTCTCTCATCAATCGTTTGTATCTCACACTTGTAATAAAAATTGATAAATTCCTCAAACAGACTGCAGTATGTTTTTAAAGTATTTCGACTATAGCGTAATTCCAAAAGCTTACACCGGTATTCGTTCGGACAATTGCGATAATTATCTATATCGTACCGGGATATGCGTCTGACTTTTCCCTCTGCTTTTGGCTCTTCTTTATACAGAACTTCAAGGTTTTCAGCTTTTGCCGTTGACCGAATCTCTGCTAAAAATTTTTCTGAATAAGGAATCGTCCACCATTTATTCTTCCTATCCCAATAAGGGAATGGAAATTTCCTGATGAGATTACTCAATGCCGAACTGTAGGCAAAGATCAGCTTCAACCGGCCTGCCGCTGTCTTGATGATCAAGAGTTCATTTCGCTTAATGTTTCTCTTAGTTATGGCATTTGTCCATACATCAAAATCTTTATGTACAATAAGTTCATAAATTCTTTCCTTGAAATATTCCTTGATCAAATCTAAATTTCCCGGATAATTTGACACTCTCCAACAAAATTGTTTGCCGTCCCAACGACTATACCTGATTGACCTGATGAAATGAATATCCAACTGATTTTTCGGTAATTTGATGATAATCGTCCTTGCCAGAACCTCGACACGAACACTGGGTAGTTGATTTTTCGGTTCACTTTTTTCCTGATAAACAGTTTTCTTCTCTTCGGTTGTTACGGTAATAGCCTTTTCTTTGTTTGGATACTCCACCCCCGGAAACAGTTGCTTCAACTGCCCGAATACCTCCTTCCGGTATGGAACGTGCCAGGCTTTCATAGTCTCACTCCATTGCGCATCAGGTATCTGCTTGATCATTAAAACTGTTTCACGTTTGTAATGGAATTCCACCATGATTCGGATTTCTCCTTCAAAATTAATTTTTGAAGCTCTCATATCTCCCCCTTTTATTATAGTTACTTTTGATAAATGGAAATAACTTCTTGAATCAGGATAAGGTGATTGAAGTTATTCCTTAAAATCAACGGATAATTATATCAGATTTTCAGGTTAACCATTAATCCACTTTCCCCCAAAAGGTATTATGCATTGTATATCAATACATTACAAAATTATGGTATATATATGGTACATATCAGGACAAATAAATCATTATTTAGTCTAAAACATGGTAAAGGCTTTTCAGCGTGTGCATGTAAGGCTCAATCCAAATGGCCTCGTAAAATTGTTCCGGACTCGCCAGTCTGTCATCGTAGGAAAATCCATATTTTCGCTTTGCGAACTCACCCAGCGGTACGTCCACGGCTTTGCGCTTTTTTGTGCTGGCACACAGGAGATCCACTCCATCTGTTTTACTCTTACTTTCTTTTTACTTCTTTCCCTTTTTCTTATGACTGTTTTGCTGGTTTAACTGGAAAAGCCGGTGCATCTGACCCCCTTACGCCGATTTAAACTAACAACCGTATATGTCTGATTTTAATACATCTAAACTAGTCTAATCCGATCGGCCTGGGGTAGTCAACACCGTCGGCTTGTCCAGTAATGATCCTACTGAATGTTTCAAAGCTGTGACAAGGGATGAACAAGGTGCTGAGAATGTTTTAAACTGAATAAGTAGGCTGATTGCGGGTTATGGGCAGGTTTTATTTTTCTGCTGGCACCATACAGGCACTGTTCTTGTCATCTACTAGATAGATTATCAGGTCAGCCTCGTTACGGTCCTGAACGAAGTGTATGATCCAATCTGCCGTATTTCTGTCATCAACCTTGTACCACAAATACGGTTCGCTTGCCTGGTTCTGATCGCTTACGTAGAAAACGAGCATTGTTGCCTGACTTTTGTTATTAGTAATATAAACTCTTTTAGCACCGGTTTGAGCGCTGGAAACATAGACTCTCTCAGCCTGTGTAGGAACCATGTTGATCAATAGCAATATCGCAATGACTTGTCTCATGAATTTTTGTCTGTTGTTCCGTAACAAAGGTACCATCAATAAATTATATGTTTGTGTCAATTATTTCTAAAACGCTTCCTTGAAGATCCACTTTTGCTTTTATAGAGTTTATAACCTTGCCGCCAAAAGGATTTTCCCCTCGAAATCTTGTTAGCACAACCAAATGGTCTACCATATCCCAATATTTTGTTTCTATATGTTCATAACTATCTGGATCATTCATATTATTCTTAATATATCTTGTCAAACCAATATGTGAACCATCCCAAGCATTAAACTGCATTTGGAAGCATTGGAAGAAGCCAAATAAACGAATGAGAAGTTATATTCGTTTGGGAATCTCCAAGGGTCAGGCATATGCTTGGTCACGTTCGAGAATGGGGGGATGGGCAATAGCTCAGAGT
>JABMQA010001214.1 GCA_013203545.1 Bacteroidota bacterium | reverse complement strand
GCGTCGCTGTTGCGTCCGTCGGAGAGGAAATAATCCACAACTTTTCCATCCATTTCAATAGTGAGGTTAAATTCCAGATCTGCACGATCGGCCTCCTCCGGTAGGATTATTTCCAATTCCCAGAGGTTTTTCCCCGGGGTGCGAAGCGAATAATAATTCCGGTCGGATGTGCTTAATGTTGCCAGATTAAAAGATTGCTGCAGGAAAGTAGTCCTGTCCGATTGTCTTACCAGTGAAAGTCCAAGGCTTATGCCGGTATGGTTAAAATGATCTTCAACGATTTCGTTGTGTTCACGGGAAACCATGTTGTCAAAGGTTACCCTCAAAAAAAGTTTATTTTCATCAATCCTGGCATACACCGAACTGATATCAGCGGTTGTTGCGTTGCAGTCGCCCACCTGGTCAAAACCAAGAAAGTCGGACATCTGCCAGAATTTCAAATCTCCGGTAACAGATTGAGCTGAGGAAATATTTGGAATGGTCGCTGCTAAAATAACAACAGAAATCAAGGCGTAGATCAGTTTTCTCATTATGTATCAGGTTTTAATATTATTATAATCCCCACCATATTTTCCGTCAAACATAAAAATTTAACCTGTCTGATAAGTTCTTCAACAAATCGTTAGTGGGTTTGAGTACACAAATATAGATTGAATTGGTTTAGCATGGCTAATCCACCAACATTTTTAGTATTTTTTTTAATTGGAATTTAAAAATTCTTTCTATTTTCGGGGTTTGAAAAAATTTGGATGTAAAATTTGAAAAATTTGAAATATGAAGAGATTTATTATCATTCCTTTACTCTTTTCTTTCCTTTGTTCATATTCGCAAACCTTACAATGGATCGGGAATCGATACGATAGTCAATCATCAAGTTCTCAGGAGGTAACATTTTATGTGGAAACGTGGGAACCAGTTTTTGGGGTAAGCGTTGAGGTAGGTGTTGAAATTGATGGTAATTGGTCAACCTATTTTATGCCATATAAACAGCCGGCCGAAAATAATGATTCCTGGGAAACAACCATCTCTTTACCCTCAGGAACGCATCAGTTTTATTTCCATGCATGGCATGATGGTACTGATTTGTATGATAATGATGGAGGTAATAACTATAGCACTGTTGTTTCCGGAAATGAAACATTACAAGATGGAATTTGGAATAATGTGGAAACCTGGAGCTTTGGTGCGGTTCCCAACATTAGTAGTTCCGAATATGTTGATGTTGTTATCAAACACAATATTAATTTGGATATTAATTCAGCAGTAACTTCGCTTGAGGTTCAATCTGACAAAGCATTTCAAATTGACGCTGGAAACAATCTCACAATAAATGAGGCCCTTACTGTGGCTTCATCAAAAAACGTGAAAGCCGCCGGCACCTTCACCCTCAAATCCGACGTCTCCGGCACCGGATCACTCATCACCAACGGCTCCGTGTCGGGCAGTATCAGCGTGGAACGCTACATGACCGGCAACTGGGCCTGGCATCAGCTCTCATCACCCGTAACAGATCAGCCGTTTATTGGTGCTGATAATTTCATTGAATTTACTTTTGGTGGAGGCAATGAAGGTGATCCCAACATCGATATCTACCGATGGGATGAAACCGAAACCAACGCCAGCCGCTGGATCAACATCCGGGCAGAAGACAAAACCCTGAATGAAGATTTCGGCCTCCCGGAAACCAATCCCTACTTTGAAGAAGGCCTCGGCTACCTGGTAGCCTACGATAAGGGCGCAACCATCACGAAAACTTTCAACGGTGTGCCCAATACCGGCGATCAGAATATTACGCTTACCTATACTCCCGCCGGTGGAGCGGGCTGGAACCTGGTGGGCAATCCTTTCCCGTCGGCTATTGATTGGGAAAGTGCCTCGATCACGAAAACAGACCTTGCTCAGGGTTATTACTATGTGTACAACCAAACCAAGGATGGTGGCGCCGGTTACGAATATTACCTGGATGTGGATCATAAATCGGATGGCGTAAACGGTAAAATCCCGGCCATGCAGGCTTTCTTCGTGGAAGCTGCATCAGTGGGTTCACTTGGAATTGGCAATGCAG
>JABMQA010001213.1 GCA_013203545.1 Bacteroidota bacterium | reverse complement strand
GTATAGCTACCAATAACCGACCACCGATCACTGATTACTGGACCTCTCCTACTCAACCACTCAACTACTTAACTGCTCGACGACTTAACGAGATCTGAAGTAGGAAAAATGGAAAAAATTAATGCGTTTAAAGTTAGTAACAATTTTGGATAGATATTTGCTTGAACAAATATGGCTTCAATATTATTAGCAAATGCGCCGTATTTTTTGGAGGAAAGATATGGCAAACTGGCTTCAGTGGGGTCCACGCTTCCGCATTTAGGGCTACTAATGTTAGGGGCCGTTTTACGTGATAATGGTCATCGAGTCCGTATCATTGATGCTTCTGCGCAGTGTCTAAGTTACGATCAAACCCTGGAAGAAATTAAAAAGTTTAAACCTGATATAGTCAATTTAACTGCGGTCACACCTTCAATTAATAAAACAGTACATTTAGCAACGTTAGTTAAAAATCTCAATCCAAACATAACGACCGTGATAGGAGGACCACATTTCACCGCAGTTCCTGAAAAAACGCTGATGGACTATCCTGTTTTTAACTATGGAGTTGTTGGAGAAGGTGAGGTAACAATTATAGAATTGGTTAATACTTTAACAGCCAACAGGAGACCCTCAAATGTACCTGGCGTCGCCTTTCGAGAAAATAGGAAAGTCCGTTTTAATCCTCCTCGTTCCCCTATTATGAACCTGGACTCCCTCCCCTTTCCTGCCTGGGAATTGATTGATGATTTTCCTTCAAGGTATTATCCTGCTCTGTTTAAATATACAAGACTTCCTTCGACTCACATTATATCTTCCAGGGGTTGTCCTCATAGATGTATTTTCTGTGACACTTCGGTTTTTAAGCGAAATGTCAGATTCCACAGCCCGGAATATGTGATAGAGATGGTAAGTTTCTTGGTAAAACGATTCAAGATAAAGGAAGTTATTTTTGAGGATGACCAATTTCTTGTAAATAAAAAAAGGGTTGAAAAGATATGTGAGGGATTATTGAAAGCCAAATTGGATATTGTCTGGAGCTGCAGTGGCAGGGTCAATTCCGTAAATGATCTTGCTTTGTTAAGATTGATGAAACGCTCCGGATGCTGGCAAATAAATTATGGGATAGAATCAGCTAATCAAAAAATCCTCGATTTTGCCCAAAAAGCAATTACAATTGATCAGATTAAAAAAGCGGTTCGCTTAACGCATAAAGCCGAAATATTGAGTAAGGGATATTTCATCTTTGGCCTGCCTTTTGAAACCGAAGAAACTATGAAAAACACCATTCGCTTTGCGAAACGAATACCATTGGCCGATGTCAGTGTCTTCATGCTAACACCTTTCCCTGGTTCCCGATTATACGATATCGCAGAGAAATATGGAACGATTGATTATGACTTTAAAAAAATGAATATTCTCAATGTGGTTTACGTTCCAAAGGGTTTATCTAAAGAAAAACTCTTATACTTCCGGCGGCGTTTTATGAAAGAATTCTATTTACGGCCTCGGATTATTGTAAATTATATTAAAAGATTATCGTCCAATCCGCTAAATTTGTTGAGGATGTTAAAGGCATTTTATGGATTCCTTCAATCTGTATACGGCAGATCAAAGAAAAATGATGCAAACTCATCCATTGGTAACGGTTATTGTAGTGACAATAAATAACCTTGATCTGCTCAGGAACTGCTTGGCCAGCATTTACAGGCAAGATTATGAGCCGATGGAGGTTGTGGTTGTTGATAACGGCTCTGATGAAGATGTGCAAGGCATGCTGGCAGAAGAATTTCCAGAGTCCCTTATGATCAGGCTGGACAGAAATTATGGTTTTGCAGGAGGAATCAACCGTGGTATTGAAATATCTCAAGGTAAATATGTTGCCCTCATCAACAATGATGCCGAGGTCGCACCTAAATGGTTAAGCTCTATGGTTTCAACGGCAGAAACGAATTCGGCAATCGCTGCGGTAGCTTCCATTATTATTGACGGCAACCGGTGGGAAGTGCTGGATTCATGTGGAGTTGGTCTTGGACTTGACGGGATGTCGCGACAGGCGATGCGCGGTATGCCGATACCTAAACTCTCAGAGCCTAAAGAAGTTCTGCTATTTAGCGGTTGTGCTTGTTTGCTCAGAAAGGATGTATTGAAGGAAG
>JABMQA010001212.1 GCA_013203545.1 Bacteroidota bacterium | reverse complement strand
GTATCCGATCATAACCCGTGATTTTCATTAATGATTTTTTCATATGATACAGGAGCTGTTATTACTGCCTGTTCAATTAATCGCAAGAAAAGAGTCCTCTACTTGTTGATGTCCGCCTATTATATCGGAACACATATTCATCAAGATAGTATTCCAACTTGTTTTTGTTTAAATAGCTTTGATGTGTGCCAAGTAACCATCTTTTTAACAATGAAGCTATTCTGTGGTCGTTCGGTAAAACTTCTTCATCTTCATCTTTCACCTTAGCCTTCTGTACTTTATGCCTGTAACCTTTTTTGCTTAATTCATTATAGCTTGGCCAACCGTCTGTAATAATTGTTGAAGATGGTTCAATATTATCTTCAATGAATGTATTCAAACTATTGCTTGAGGCATTAGAAATTTTTGCCAATCTCACCCTTCCCGTCTTTCTACCTTTTACCTCTACAGCTACAGCAATTAAACTTTTCCCTTCGGCACCACGTCCTCTTTTACCAGAAGTCTTTCCTCCAACCAATACCTCATCAACTTCAACAACTCCATCCAATTTGGTTCTGCCACTTAAAACCATAAGTCTCCTAAATTTATGGAGCCAAGTCCATGCTGTTTGATAACTCCCTAAACCAAGTATTATCTGCAGCCCTTTTGCACTAACCCCATTCTTTTGGGCGACCATCCACCAAATTGCCCGAAACCAAATCAATAATGCCTTGGTCGATTTATGAAATATTGTCCCAGTAGTTACTGTTGTTTCAGTATGGCAGTCAATACATTCAAATCGTCCCTTGCTCTTTTTCCAAGATCTAACTGAGCCACATAATGGACATTCAAAACCATGAGGCCATCTCTTTGCTATCAAATAGTCAATGCAATCTTGTTCTGTATTAAACATTTCTTCAAATTCCATTTGATTTGCCGGATAATTCATCCCGCAAAGTTATTATTTCACGGGAGAAGATCGGATACCCCATATTATCTTAATAATGGGGGTTCCCTTTATATGGAAGGCGGAGATACCTGGTATTTTGATGGAACTACGCCCGTTCATGAAATGTTCAATATCAATGGCACCGCTGATGGGAGCAGTGATATGGGGACTGTTGTTGGGAATGTCGGTACCTTTTCCGAAGGAATGTCATTTGCTTACAATGGCGACAATTCCTTCATGGATCATATTGAACCCATTGCCCCTGCTAATAAAATTTTTGATAATCAATCTCCTTTGTATGGAACAGGAGTTGCCTATGATGATGGAGACTATAAAACCATTGGTACTTCACATGAGTTTGGAGGCTTAGAGGATTCTTCATCACCCTCAACGAAAGAGGAGCTGATGTCGGCATATCTTAATTTTTTGGGTATCTCACAAACACTTCAGGCCTATTTCTCATCAAATACTACCACCCTTTGCATTGAGGATACCATCGAATTTTATGATATGTCCTTAGGCGGTGCAACAAGCTGGGAATGGGAATTTGAAGGTGGCTCACCTGCTACTGCGTCATCTCAGAATCCAATTGTGGCTTACTTGAACCCGGGCATTTTTGATGTATCGCTAACGGTTTTCCACGGAACTACAAGTAGTACTTTCACTATTGAAGACTATATTACAGTAAATCCTGTCCCTCTTGCTCCATCTGCTCCCACCGGCCCATCTATCGTATGTGCAAGTGAAGAAAATACAACTTACAATACAACAGGAATAACAGGATTATCTGAATATATTTGGATACTTGAACCATCTGAAGCAGGCAGTGTAACTGGTACCGGGTTAGAGTCTACAGTTTTTTGGGAAAAAGAATTTATGGGAAACGCGACCTTAAAAGTTGCAGCTGTAAACGATTGCGGAACCGGTGATTTTTCCAATCCAATCAATATATCCCGCTATTTACCAGAAGTAACACTCGAACCTTTTGAATGGGTTTGTGTTGGTTGGCCTGCTTTTGAGTTGAGCGGAGGCACGCCTGAAGGTGGTGTTTATTCAGGACCCGGAGTTGAAAATGGTTGGTTTGATCCCGCCAATGCGGGATTAGGGACACATAAAATTACCTACACCTATACCGACCCCAACAGTTGTGAAAACTATGCTGAAGAAACGATTGTTGTTGATCCATGTACGGGTATTGATAATTTGGACGAAGGGCAGATGAGGATCAATCCCAATCCGGCACGAGACAAAGTTTGCATCGAAACCTGCGTTGATATGGAAAAAGTGCAATTAATAAACCAATCCGGGCAAATGATTTTAGAACAAAAAAACAGAGGAAAGAAAACCATAATAAAAACCTCCTACTTTGAATCTGGGATCTATTTCGTAAAAGTATTTTCTCATGATAATGTAATTACCAGGAAAGTGGTGATTGAGTAAACATTAGGGTTAAGATTGTTTTTTTGCCCCGGATCGCTGGCTAACTCTTACTGAAGCATCTTGTGAGATGGTCTTTGTGTAAGCAATCCACGAGTTCCGAAAGGGCAAAAGCTAAGAATTCGGTTCTCATTTATGAATTGGAACGGCTTGGATTGCCCGCCTTGCCGGCGAGGCAGGTGTGAGATGCGAAGAATAAGAGCTGTTGCCTTAGCCTCAGAAGTGAAAGATTTTTTGCCTAAGTTTTTGATCTTTCAAAAAAGTAAGATTTGGGTGAAGTGAAAGTAAAAAATGCATCAAACCTCTGATTGAGTTTTGATAGCTTACACAAGGGGAATGAGGATTTTTGGGTGTCTCGATGCAGAAAATAGGATCTTGTAGTTCCAAAATTAGGTGCCTCATTGCGGAAAACAGGAGAAAATTCACGAAAGTTTAGTTAAACAGCTTTATCTATTTCCCTCTTTTGCTTCGTACTGAAAAAGTACTACATGTACATTTTTGGCTGCAAAAAACTTATATTTAAAAAAGAATTGTTTTAAAGCTTTTAACAAACTTATAGGATTCAAGCTTTTTTGTTTCGGTCCATCTAATGGAAATGACCAGGTTAGAATTTTATGATGAGCAAAATACTTTTTTAGTATTTTGTAATCTCTTACATCGGTTGATATATAAGTTGTTTTATTTTTTGAAATGATACTCCTGATAGCATCAATTTTTTCGTTTAAAAGAGGTTCGTCCAAGAGGACTAATCGTTGAGGTAAATAGTAGGAGGTAATATATCCATTTGCGTTGAAGGACTTTAAAAATTTGGGCTTTGTTGATTCTACAATTATTTGCTTCTTATTCAGATTAAATATACTACAAATAGAATCCAACTTCAGGCAGGAGCTTTTCATATTTGTTTCCGATAAATTCTTAAAGTCTAACCAAAATCGATTATCTGATTCTATGTTAATTGATGAAAAGTATTCAATTAATGATAAGTTTATTGATTTTGCAGGTGGATGATTTACTTCAAATGAATTTGTAAATTCCTCAAACTCAACATCAAGTTCAATACGACTATGTTTTTGATGTACTTCTTTTAATTTTTCAATGGAATTTACACGATGAATCCAAACCTTCTGTGGGAATAAAAGTGATAGTAATCGATTATGATTATTAATTAGTATCCCTCCCGATATATAGCATAAAACCAGGCAAATCAACATCAAAATTTTATTCCTCATTAAAAACCTCTTCATAGTATTTTCCGTTTAAAATATTTCTATTTATTTCTTTAAAACTAGGGTTAACAATGCTTTCGTCGGGATTGTATCCGGCAAATGTTATATTTGATAAATCCGCAATAGTATGAATTATACTTTCAAGACTATATTTACGTTCGGTATCCCAGACAAAACTATTTTCTGTAGATTTATAATTTTCAGATAACCACAAAATAAAAGGTATGTCAAACATTGGCTTTGTGCCATTAGCTTCATAGTGATTGGCTGCATTTAAGGTTTCATATACATCCTCTCCATGATCAGAAAAGTATATTATAAATGACTCTGTGTCAGTTCTACTTACCTCATCTATAATACTGTTTATTATGTAGTCATTATACAACATTGCGTTATCATATTCATTAATTGTCTTATAGGCAAGATCATGTTTGAATTTGGTAACGGGCTTTGTTTTAAAAATATCATACTCAGGAGGATATCTATTTGAATAATTAAAGTGAGTTCCCATCAGGTGAATTACAATGAACTTGTTTTTAGCATCTTCCAATAAAACTTGCTTAAGTGGTTCAATTACTTTGTCATCAAACATTATATTAGAAACATCCGTAAAAACGTATCCCTTCGGTCACCGACATCTTGTCTAATTCTATTTTCCGAGAGATCTTTGCCGGAAATTTACATAGATGAAAGAAACAGAAAACCGAGAGAAGATGTTATCACTGGTATCGGAATATGAGACC
>JABMQA010001211.1 GCA_013203545.1 Bacteroidota bacterium | reverse complement strand
TCAGGGTGGTTGATGATGATGGATTGAGATACGACGGGTTCGGTTGAAAAATCGCAGAACCATGCCTTCAGGTAAATTTCATGCTGACCATATTCCGATCCCAAATCACCAAGAGTTACTTTGATCTTTTCACCGCTATCGTCAATCACCAGGTTGTTGGTGCCACCTTGTGTGGCATTTGAGTATTCTCCAACCAGTATTGGCGCACCTCCTTCAAAAATCCTATAAACCTCTAGGCACATATCCTCGCCAATGCTCAAATCGTCGTTGTAGTTTACATCAGCCCTGAAGTAAATGGAATCGTTGAACAGTTCGATGGCTGTGCCCGGGATGATGGTGTTGGGTTCAATTTCGATAAAGTTCACTGCTTCCACTGCAGGTTCCGGGTGGTTTATTAATATGGGAATCGCCTCATCATAAGTTACGGTTTCCGTTCCATGTGTCAATGTTATAATTGCATAAATTTGATTCAAACCATATCTTAATTCATATGATACGGGTTCTTCATATAGAAGTGGGGGTTGTTGTATGGATAGATTCGCCGAAGGTATAATAGAAATCGCAGAATCTTCATTTGTCCTGTTATAAAATGTACCAATTGGATAAGTTCCGCTTTCTGTTTCATTATAAAAGTAAGCAGAAATGCTATCCCAGTTCACATGGCCCTGATGTTCGGCTTTAATTCTGAATTTTATTGAATCATAAAATGTAGTCACAACCTGCCCTGGAATTACATTAATTGTATCCAGTTTTATGTCGTAATAATAGGCATCATCTATTTGAAGAGACCGCTGGGCAAAAAGACCATTGTAGCCCATACCAACCAGAACTGTAAGTGTCAAAAAAATAAATTTGATCTTCATCGTCGAAATTGGTTTTAATTATTAGAATTTTGAATCAGGACTTTTTTAAAAATGCTTTTACCGGAACTGTCAATTTTCACCAGATAAATGCCGGGAGGGCAGTTTGCCAGATTAACATAGACTTCATTGTTGATTATTTCCGATTTTTGAATCGTTGTAACCAGATTTCCAAAGGCATTGTAAATTGTTATTTTTGGTGGGGCTACTATTGAGATGGTGCCCAGCAAAATAGTGAAAGCTCCGCTGGATGGGTTTGGGAATATTGTGATATCAATAGCGGGGATTTTGTCATTACTATTTTCAAGTATTTTGTCTGCTTCAGTGGTTTTAAAGGCAACAAATTTTTGAGTGGTAACCCCTTTCAAAACCGGTTCAGTACTATTTGAAAGATCAACTGTTTGTGATGTTTTTACTATATCATTGGGTGTTTCAATTATTAAGGTAACCTTTACTTGTGTAAGATCATTATCATAATTGTGTGTAAAAGATACAGGTGGGGTTGTTGTATATAGATAACCATAGGATTCGCCATCACCAAACACCCATCGGGCATGGTTTTCAAAATTTGGCTCTACCTGGCTGTTGTCGGTGAATTCTACAATGTTTTCTGTAGGGTCAATAACACTATATGTAAATGCAACCTCGGCACCGATGATTTGAGGTATATGATAAAGAATTGATGCAGAATCGTTGGCTGCTTTAGGCCCTCCCGTGGCGCCTATATCGTTTGTTTCCGTACCCCATGATGGGCCATTCAAATAAGCAGGAGGGAAGTAGAAATCATTGTAGATATTTTGAGGGTTCCCACCATCAATGCATGCAGAATTTTGTTTCAAATTGAAGTTAACATTACTTACCCAACCGGGTACTGTACCAATAATAGAATTTAGAAATTCAACATTACCCAGGTTAAATTCATTGGTCCAGCAATAATTTGGATAAAGTTTTGCTGAATTATAAGGATTGATGATTGATCGATATGAATTTCCCCAGAAAATGTTATTCATTATATTAAGTTGGGATTCGGAAATCGGGACATTGACTACAATACCACCAGTTTCGTCATTACTGGAAAAATTGCAATTGGTAATGTTAATTGTATCCTGAGTTTGCAATCCTCCGATCGATAGCGCTCCGTATGTACTGGCAGATACATTCATGTGGTAAATAGAGTTGAATATGTCTGTTGAGCTATTATTTATGTAGGAACCGTTTCCTTGCGAGGTAGTAAAGGGACCCGTATTGGATACAAATAAATTCCTGTCCATATTTACATGCTTACAATTTTCAATACATGCACCACCGCCCTTATTAGTATAAGTATTTCCCCTGAATACATTATCCGAAATCCTGATGGGAAGGTAATACTGACAATCGTTTAAATACAATCCGCCTCCGCTTAAATTGGCCTCGTTGGCATAGATAAAATTATTTGCTGTTTCTGCTGTGAACAATGATTCACAACAGATGCCACCACCAGTATTGGCAATATTTTTACAAATCATATTATCATGAAAATTAATTATACTTTGCCTGGTAAATATTGCCCCTCCGGATCCATTGGTGCTATTGAAATAGAATTTGTTCTTATCAGATAAAAAACTGAATGCATAATAGATTTCAGGCTGGGTAGAGTGGGCATAGACAGCCCCCCCCCCATTTTCTGAATAATTGAAGAAAAAATCGTTTTCCACCAATTGAAAAATAAAGAATT
>JABMQA010001210.1 GCA_013203545.1 Bacteroidota bacterium | reverse complement strand
GGATATTGTCAGTAAAATCTTGCTTAAAGAGGAATTTACCGCTCCGGCAATTACATCATACGGCATGAACAGTTTTCATATGAGCCTTCCAACAGCCTATAGAAGTTAGTATTTCATGGGAACCAGCATATTTTATTGTTTTTGGATTAACCCAGACTGATAACGATTTGCCGAATAACAAGCCTCTATTGTCCGCATGCCTGATAGTCAGGGATACCGGTAACTATTTACAAAAATGCCTGGCTTCAATAAAAAATATTGTTGATGAGATTGTAATTGTTGATACCGGATCAAAAGACAATTCGGTTGATGTTGCCAGACAATTCACTTCAAATATCTATTTCTTTAAGTGGATAGATGATATGTCTCCGGCAAGAAATATTTCACTTGATAAAGCCAATGGTGAATGGATATTGTCGATTGATGCTGATGAATATTTACAGCCGGTTTCTAAGAATTATATAAAAGAAATATTAAACGAACCCCGGGTTATCGCCTATTCCTGCAAGCTTCGTTACACCAGGGGCTATACAGCTGAAAATGGAAATTTATTCTTGTTTCGAAATAACCATGGGATCAGGTTTAATGGAATTATGCATGAGAGCATAGCGGCCTCCCTTGAAAAACTTATATCATCCGGTGAATATAAAATAGGCGATTGCGACCTGTTTTTCGATCATTCCGGATGGGATAATAATGTGGGAAATAAGTACAACAGGGATTTAAAGTTGGTGCAAAAAGAGTTGGAATTTCATCCGGAGAATGGCATGCTCTGGAACCGGATAGCTTTGATTTATCATCATACCGGCAAGAAAGAACTTGCAAGATCCACCAGCGAAAAAGCGCTTAATCTGGTAAGAAAAAATAATGAATACCTTCCGGTAGAAGCCAATGTTTACGCACTGGCAATTCAGATTGGTTATTCTGAGCCCAATGATGTAGAATTAATCGTTGATGAGGCATTGGCGCATTACCCCGGGAACCCTACATTTTTATATACGAAAGCAAGGTTGTACATCGGAAAAAACGAATACGATCAAGCCATTGACCTATTCAGGCAACTTTTAATTTTAGGTGAAACAGAAGATTTTGACCATTCTGTTCCACATCAGCTTAATCTTTTCAATGAATTGGCCTATGACGGGATCGCAACCTGCTTTTTTAAGATGAAACAATATTTACAGGCATCGGAATTTTATCTAAAAGCATTGCAATATAATGATAAAAAAGAATACCGTGTAAAAAGCAACCTGTGTATCAGCCTGGCAGAGTCGGATAAAAATCAATGCTGCCAGTGATATTAGAGTTGCCCACTATTTAAAATTTGAACCATGAAAACAAAACCACAAACAATAGAAGGTCTTGAAATAACTGAAAGCGATGATGGTTATGCCATTTATGACCCGACCAACGAAAAAGTGCATTTTTTAAACGGCACAGGAATTATTATCCTGGAACTGTGCAATGGTCAAAATACCGTTGAAAATATTATTGAGTTAATATCAAAAACCTTTAATTTATCCCTGATGCCCAGGGAAGAAATCATTGCCTATATCGAGAATCTTGATAAAGAGGGATTGTTGCAATAAGAAGTATTCATGACGACATACAACATTTTGTAGTGTGCATCAGATTCATACCTTTGTGCCATATTTTAGATTCTATGAAATTTGAACAGTATCGCATAGCCGAAGGGATAAAAACCAGCATTTCTGAATTAGGGTATAAAAAACCCACCGACATTCAATATAAGTCCATTCCTCCGATCCTGAAAGGTGAGGACGTTTTAGCCATTGCACAAACAGGAACCGGCAAAACTGCAGCCTTTGCCATACCTGTTTTGCACATCCTGCAGGAACGCAAAATCGCTGGTCGTCCGGAGGGTATAAAGTGCCTGGTTATGGCCCCAACGCATGAGCTGGCATTACAAATTGAAGCTGTTTTTAAAACATTGGGTAAAAATACAAGGATCACCACTTTTTGTATTCACGGGGGCGTGGATCAGGGGCCACAAATCAAACAACTCAATGAGGGTGTGGATGTTTTAATTGCCACTCCCGGCAGAATGTTTGACCTGGTTAGCCAGGGGGCATTGAGTTTAAAGCGGGTTGAAATTTTGATTTTGGATGAGGCCGACCACATGCTCGATTTGGGGTTTATTAATGATATAAACGATTTGATGCGCCATCTTCCCAAAAAACGTCAAACGCTTTTCTTCTCGGCAACCATCAACGAAAAGATAAAAAAACTTGCCTACTCACTGGTTACCGATGCCATTCGCATTCAAATTTCACCCAAAGATCCCGTGGCTAAAAAAATTGAGCATGCTGTAGCCTTTGTAGAAATGGATGACAAGCGGTACTTTTTGGAGGACATGATAAAGCATAATGCCGAAAAGAAAATATGGTATTTGTTAGGACCAAAGTACGGGCAGAGCGGGTAAAAAAAGCAATGGAAAGGGTAGATATTATTGCTGATACGATACATAGTGACAGGTTGCAGGAGGAGCGTGAGCGCGTTATGCAAAATTTTAGAACTGGGGATTTGAAGGTTTTAATTGCCACCGATGTCAGCGCCAGGGGAATAGACATCCCGAATGTTGAATTCGTTATAAATTATGACCTCCCCGAAACTTCAGAAAATTATGTACACAGGGTGGGCAGAACCGGGCGGGCCAATCAAAAAGGACAGGCCGTTTCGTTTTGTTCCGCTGAAGAAAAGGAAATGTTGGCTGAGATCGAAAAGAACCTGGGGAAACCCATTCACAGGATAGATATTTCTAAAAAAGATTATCAAATTACTTTAGATATGTCTGAGGAAAATCCCCACGATTGGCAATCGTTACTTAATGAAGGCGAACACAAAGGGAAAAAGGGCAAAAAGAAATCCCGGCGATAAGTGTTTTTTGGATGGGATCACTAAAAAAAGCAATACCCAGAAATTGTGCAAGGATCAATATTATTGCAAAAGCAATGGCAAAAACCATCATTTTTCCCAGCAACCCGGAAGCGACATTAATATAGGCAAAAAGTTTTTAACGGTTGTTTTTCCCGATGGCCTCCGCAACGTGCGCTGTGATGGACAAGGGCAACCCAAACCCGATGACATGAACAGCAATAAAAACATATGAATTGATGAGCATACGTTCGCGAAAATGAAAAATTAAACCTTAAGGAATATTTTTCTTCGGTATAAATAATATAGAAGTAGCCACTCCAGGATTAATATACCCAGTGCATGGACAGTTGAAGCATAGGCACCGGCAATATGCATAAAACCATTAAATACAAATTCGGATGTGTAGGAAAAATTAATCATCCTGTTGGCCATGTATATGGTGATTGCATTTATTCCGATAACCACCAGTGGTAAGGCAGGTTTCCTGAAATTTTTTATATCTATCAGAAAATAAAAAAACACAAAAAATATCATAGTCATTCCAATCACCACCAGGTTGAAGGAACCGGACCACATCTCCTTATTAACGGGATAGATGATATTCCATAACCTTCCAAGCAAAATCAAAAGAATACCTGTAGCCAACAAGTAAAGCAACTTTTTGCCGGTTGTGACTTTTTTGTTAACCAAAAACATGCCTGTCAGAGAGCCGGCAATGGTACATACAGATGCAGAAATTGTAACCATAATACCCTCCGGATCGTAAAATTCCCTGTACATACTTCCGGGAATCAGCAGTCTGTCGATGTATCCGGCAAGGTTGCCCTCCGGTGTTAAAACGCCAGCACCAAATCCGGGAACCGGTATCAGGGTCATGGCAGCCCAGTATCCCAACAGGATAACTGCGATGATGAGAATTCTGAGTGATTTGGTTCCATACAGCAGCAGGATGGCAGCGACAAAATACCCAAACCCTATCTTTGAAAGCACACTGACATACCTGATATTTGCGAAATCGAAAGAAAGCCTGTTGTTGTATATGATGCCCAGAATGATTAAAATGAGAAACCGTTTCGATACCTTAAGCATGATGCCGGATTTTGTCATGCCTTTTCGAATGGCATTTGATATGGAAAAAACCAGCGCAATACCGGAAACAAACATAAAGGAAGGGAACAGCGT
>JABMQA010001209.1 GCA_013203545.1 Bacteroidota bacterium | reverse complement strand
AAGTAACCTCGGTGGCTTCGATTTCCTGATACCACTGGAGGAGTTGGATGACGGTTATCACCTGCTGTTTGTAAGAATTCAGGATACAACTGAAGTCTGGACACAAACCATGTCGCGATCATTTCTGAAAACACGCCTGCTGAGTGATCCCGACCCGACCATTGTTCAGGTTGAATATTTTGTTGATACTGATCCGGGTTACGGCCTTGGCGAATCTTTGGCTGTTAACAATGTAGCAACACCGGTTGTTGATGCCCTCATTTCACTGGACGGATATGATGATGGACTACACAACATATTTGTCCGTTCGCAGGATGAAAATGGCCGCTGGAGTGAAACCTTCACCCGCCCATTCCTGAAAAGTTATGTGCCCACTGATGCTGTAAATATCACAAATCTTGAATACTTTATCGACACCGATCCCGGTGTTGGCTTTGGTACAGCAGTTTCTGTTCCCAACCCATCAGCAAATGTTGAAAGGAGCTTTGTGGTGAATCTTGCCTTACAAACACCCGGCGAACACCGTCTGTTTGTAAGGTCGGTGGATGACCGTGGCCATTGGAGCATTGTATACAACCAGCTTATAGAGGTTACATCAACCGGTGCTGTTCATGTGGTTCAGTTAGCGGAAGGCTGGAGTGGTATTTCAAGCTACGTCATTCCTGATGATGCTTCGGTTGAAAACCTTTTTGCCCCTGTTCAGAACAGCATGGTCATCCTGCAAAATTATGCAGGTATGTACTGGCCAACTGCAGGTGTAAACACACTTATCAACTGGGATGACCGCGCAGGCTACCAGGTAAAAATGGAAGATGCACAACAGGTTACTTTCTCAGGCACGATGCAGGAAAACCTTACCGCCAACCTCACCATTGGCTGGAATTACCTGCCGGTGCTCAATGCCTGCGACAACCAGGTGGAGGATTTGTTAAGTTCAATTGTTGATCATGTTCAGATTGTGAAAGATGTTGCAGGATGGGGTGTTTACTGGCCGCAATTCGGTATCAACACGCTGGAAGAAATCAATCCCGGAAAAGCCTATTTCGTGCTGGTGGATGAGGATGTGAGTTTGGAGTTTCCGGAATGTACACCCACTGATATGACCCCCATCCCGGCCTTCCCCCTTGAGGGGGAAGGAGATCCCACGCGCATGGGTGTCACAAAACTTACGCAAGAGTTGGAAGGTGGCTTGCAGGGTGGCACTCCCCTTCTCCTGCAGGAGAAGGGGCTGGGGGATGAGGTTCCCACTCCCATCACCCACATCATCGCCATCCCAAAGGAGTCAACTTCCGGTTTATACGATCTTGACATAATCAGGGTTTATAGTAACAGCGGCCAATGCTATGGTGCCGTTCAATACCAGAATCAAAATTTGGTCTTAACCATTTTTGGCGATGACCCGACAACTGCACAGATTGATGGTATGATAGCAGGAGAAACCATGCAGTTCCGGGCTTTTAATCCTGAAATCCAAAAGGAGTTTCTGCTGGAGCTTGAATTTGATGATCTAATGCCCCATGGGGAATATTTTGTAAACCATGGTCTGTCGGCGGTGAAGAGCCTTGAAGCAACAGGTATGAATGACTGGTCACAGTCCGGCCTCAGTGTGTCGGTATATCCGAATCCATCACACGGTTTGTTTAATATCCAATTTGGAGAAAATATACAGGATTTCTCCTGGGCGATTATGAATATTCATGGGTCTGTAATTGCATCTGGTGAAAGTGTTCACAATTTCAGTATCAATCTTTCATCCCATCCGAAAGGAATCTATTACTTAAAAATATCCGTAGGAGGATTACTTTGTGTTGAAAAACTGGTGTTGCAGTAGTCAGGACTTTCTGGCTTTCTGATCGCCGGTTTTGATTTATACAATCTCCCTGCGTGATGTGGGGAGGTTGTTTTTTTAGATCCGATGCATTTTGCGTCATATAAAATGCGAGAGTTTTATAAAACTTTATAATAAGTTAATAAACTGCCATGCTTGAATTATTTTAGTATTTTTACAGAAACTGAGAAATCTATATATTTATGAAATCGAATTTTACTATATATAATGAATTTTTTAACCAAAAATCTATACACTATGAAAAAGAATCATGCTTATGAAAAAATGAAAATAAAAACAATTGCAATGTGTTTATTTTTCATTATACAATCCGGAGTATTGCTTGCGCAAACATATGTTCAGGGTGATGTGTCAGGGACATGGACTGTGGGAAACAGTCCATACAGTGTT
>JABMQA010001208.1 GCA_013203545.1 Bacteroidota bacterium | reverse complement strand
GCCCTAAGGTTAGGGAATAAAAGGAAAATATGGTTTTTTTTTGCAAAAGAAAGGACAAAGAATATGAGAAGGATTTCGTTTCTGCTTTTATTGACAATGATAGTGATTTCATCACTTCATGCCCAGCCGGTCATCATTTCAGATGGAAAGGCCCTTACTGATATCATTATACCATCCTATGCCGACAGCCTCCTTCAGAAGTCAGCAGATGTGCTGATTTATTATCTTGAGAAAATAACAGGAGTCCGGGTAGCTATCAACACGAAAAAAGAGAATGATGATTTCCACATTTTTATTGGTAAAGAATTTCTGAGTGGAGCGGATAAAAGTTTACTTGGCGATAATTTACAAGAGGACGCATTTTTAATCCATGGAAGCGAAAAGGGGCTATTTCTGGCAGGGGAAAATCCGATTGGAAATTTGTATGCAGTTTACACATTGCTCGAAGCGTATCTGGGTTGCATGAAATTTACGGTGGATGAAACATTTGTCCCAAAAATAAAAACAGTGCAATCACCCATTGTGCAAAAAGTTTATAATCCGGCATTTCCTTTTCGCGTTCCTCACTTTCCCGGCAGGTGGGACAAGGATTTTAGTGAATGGCATAAGATCAGTTCATTTGATGATTGGGGAATGTTTGTGCATACTTTTCAGCGCCTGGTGCCCCTTGAGGAATACTTTGAGGAACATCCTGAGTATTTCGCCCTGGTGGATGGCAGGAGGCTGAAGGATGGGCAACTCTGCCTATCCAATCCTGATTTGATGGATTTATTGATTGAAAATCTTGGAAAAGAGATCTACAAACATCCGGAAAAAACGTACTGGTCGGTTTCTCAGAACGATTGCTATAACTACTGTGAATGTGATGACTGCCAAGCTTTGTATGATAAATATGGCGAAATTTCAGGTGCATATGTCCTGATGTCAAACAAGATTGCACAGGCTTATCCGGATAAACAGATATCGACGCTGGCTTACCAGTTTACCCGTTCCGCACCTGAAAACATCAAACCCCTCGATAATGTCAATATCATGTTCTGCTCCATCGAATGTAATCGCTCCATGCCCCTTGAAGTTGATCCCGGAAGTGCCGGATTTGTACAGGATATGAAAGACTGGGATAAACTTACGGATAATATTTTTGCATGGGATTATGTGGTGCAGTTTAAAAATTACCTCACACCATTCCCTAATTTTCATGTGCTGCAACCCAACATTCAATTTTTCAGGGAAAATGGGGTGAACATGATGTTTCAGCAGGGTAGCGGTGGTTCCTGGTCCGATCTTTCTGATGTAAAGCAATACCTGATCAGCAAACTTTTGTGGAACCCTGAACTGGACAGCGATTCAATCGTGGAACATTTTATAAATAACTATTATGGGAAGGCTGCCCCTTTCATCCGAAAGTATTATGACCTAACGCATCATTATCTTATCGAAAATCAGCAAACCCAAAGACTTGATATCTATGGATTTCCGGTTTTTTATTACGAGACCTATCTCAGCCCGGATTTATTAATCAGCTATGACAGCCTGATGAATCTGGCTGAAATGGCTGTTTTTAATGACAGTATTTTTTTAAAGAGGGTACTACGTGCCCGTATACCGGTTGATTTTGCCTACTTAGATATTGCTCTCAACAGGGACAACGAAAAGATAAAATGGACCATGGAGGGAGATGGGACGAAGGCAATTGATAAAAAGATGCTGAATAAATTAGACCGGTTTGTTGAACTGTGCCAATTAGCAGGTGTTGAAACGATAAACGAAAGAAGTCTAAAGCCAGAAACATACAGGGAGTTCACCCTGCGGAAACTGAACTGGCAGATCAAAAACAATAAGCTGAAAGATGCCAACATCAAAAGCCTGACAACGATAAGCCCGAAATATCCGGTTGGTGAAGAAAGGGCAATCAACGACGGGCTGCTCGGCGGACTCGATTTTCATTTCAACTGGCTTGGCTATGAAGGGGAGGATATGATTCTTGAGATTGATCTGGGTAAGGAGATGGAATTCTCACTTTTACAAATGAATTTTCTGAAGGCTGTTAACTCATGGATATTTCTGCCGGAGGAAGTAATAGTTGAGGTTTCACCCGATGGAGAAAATTTCACAGAAGTTGCCTCCATGATTGGGGATAACAGCGACCAATCCTACCTTGTAGAATCAGTTCCTTTTGTGATGGAATTAAATCAAACCACTGCAAGGTACCTGAGAATTATGGCCACCTCGATGCTTACATGCCCTGAAT
>JABMQA010001207.1 GCA_013203545.1 Bacteroidota bacterium | reverse complement strand
TCAAAATTCAAAAACAAAGTATTTGAGAATTTATCCAATGTAAAAACCTGGTTACACGACTTTGTCAGAAATGAATTGAATCAACAAATAGTAATGTCAATCACCCATAACAAATTATACAATGAAGCTTTTGTCAATCATCTTGATATTTAATTGGTATTATAGATAATTTTTAAGGGAAATTGGTTTTAAAAAATTTTCAGTTTCAATCCCATAAACAGAGAGAATTAATGTATTCAGCCGAACCGTCTTTTAACCAGGAATCCAGTTGAGCCACCTCTTTTAATTGCTGACCACGCAAACGATTGACTTCGATATATCCCGATCTTAAATTATCAACTGAGGTCACATCGCCCCAAAGTTTTTCAAACTGCGTTACCGGGAAAATATCTTCCTGCCCTTTTCCCCAACGTTTTTTAACCTCTTTGATGGTCACATAGGAAGGCATCAGTTGTGCAAATTCAACAATGTCCTCTTCAACCTTAGGTATTTGCAAGACCGTCACTTGAAAGTCTAAATGCGCTGATCATCTGATCGATAGATGTCCGGAAAGTATTAGAGTTTTAATAGCTCAGGTCAAATTCAACCCTTTCATTTGGCAAGGCAAGTCCTTCAATCAACCTGACTTTTCCATTCACATTTACATGCCCTCCGCCCAGATCGTCAAGCCAACCTGGAATAACTTCAACTGTTAAATCACGGTTCGATTGAATGCATCCACTAGCAACAAAGGGTCTGCATTGGCTCCAAGAGAATCGATGTTATGAACCAAAAGAAATTTCAGGCTGCTGTTTTGTTCCAGCATATTTAATAAAGTCTCGTTTAGCATCATATTGGGAATCTCAAGCCAGTGCCTGACCGGGTGAATACATTGTTCCGGAATATATAAAATATAATCTTCTCCTTACTCCATTCGATTTTGCCCAGTTTATTAATGCCTGATGCAGGCTTTTACGCATTTTTCGCCTGTTCGTCGAGTATTTGCCGTGGCATTTCATCCCAGTAAAACCATAAATCACGTTCCATGGGTAAAAGTCTAGGCCAATAAACTGTCCTTTTGATATATAAATGTGATGATGCTTTTTATGGTTATTTATATGATTAATTTAAGTCTTTTTTATAAATATGATTAAATTGTACAGTTTAAAACATTATAAAACCAAAGCTATGAAAATTAATAAGCTGACCATCCTTTTTCTGATTTCAATTTTTGTTATTTCGTGCAAACAAAAAAAAAATACTCTGGATTCGTTACTTGAAGATATGGTAAACATGGTCAATATTACATATTTTGATAATTCATATAAAGTTAAACAGTTCAGTAGCTATGATCGAAAAAGCAAGGGACCTGACGAAGAAAACTGGTGGGCAAATGCCGATTATACTCAGTTTTTGAGTGAAGAGGAAAATAATGGCAGGCGGGAATTTGTGATGTTTGATGATGCAGGACCTGGTGCCATTGTACGGTTTTGGATGACCTTTGCCGGAAATGGTGCAACTGAAAGTATCCTGCGTTTTTATATCGATGAATCGGATGAACCAGTGATTGAAGGGAATGCATTGGAAGTATTGAGTGGAGGAATACTTGCACCTGAACCTTTGAGTTCATCGGTTTCACCTGAAACTGAATACGAAAGAAGGGGGCATTGTCTCTGTAAAAAAATCTTCTGGGCCATATTCCAACGTGCGGGTCCATCGAAGGAAGAAGTAGAAGCATGCTGTGGTGTCCTAACAGCAATGGCATCTGTTTAGAGCTAATAACACCGTTACCTCGAACGGCACTTTATATAACTGACGTACCGAAGACCCCAAATCTAGAGCGCACCACCATTGAGAAGGCTATACGTTCCACGCTTAAAAAACATGATATCCAAGTGATATTCGCTCCAGACTTCAAAAAGGGCTCGAACATTCTTTGTAAAATCTGCAAGCTTGTTCAGCAAGTTCCAATAGGCTATCTTCTTTACGATAGCAAGGCTAAAAGACGGGCCATTCCCAATTTGTTCTACGAAATATCCTTAATGCACTATTTAGGCAAGGACACTATTATGATTGGGTTCAAAGAAAAAAGACCATCTGACTTGGAATCCATAGAATGGATACATTATAAAAGCTCGAAACAAGTAATTGCGGATTTCAACAAAAGGGTCAAGACTATACTCAATACAGATGTCTATGCCAGCTTTTCAGATGTAGAAATAAAAGCAGGTAACTATTTAGTAGCTGCCGAGTATCTGAAAAAAATATTACTTATTAACCCTGATAAGAAAACGCTTGAGAAGTTAAAAGAAACAAACGAACAAATACGTCCAGTAACTGAGTTGTTACACGAGTATAGGCGCAATAGCCATTTCATCACAACTATTGACAGTTGGTTAGGGACATCCGTTGGCACCTCAAAACCAAAATGAATGATCGTTACCTTGGCTAGGGCAACAACTGGACAATTAGTAATAC
>JABMQA010001206.1 GCA_013203545.1 Bacteroidota bacterium | reverse complement strand
GTGTCGAAGGGAATTGCTGGTTTTATCATTGTGAGGGATGAAGAGGAAGCTACCCTTGAACTGCCACGGCGGTATGGAATTGATGATTTTCCATTGGTGATCCAGACCAAGGATTTTGATGAGAACAACCAGGTAATAACACCCTCAAATTCTGATGATGTGGTGATGGTTAATGCAACAATTGATGCCAGTCTGGAGGTGCCGGCACAGGTGGTCAGGTTCAGGTTGTTGAATGGTACATCGCAGCGGGTGTTGAATATTGGATTGTCTGATAACCAAACCTTTTACCAGATTGGTTCCGATGGCGGACTTTTGGAAAACCCGATCAGCCTGACAAGGTTGTACCTGGCGCCTGGTGAAAGGGCCGAGATTCTGGTTGATTTTTTGGATTTGCAGGGACAGACCATGCATTTAATGAGTTATGCTTCAGAATTTCCTAATGGAATTTATGGCGCCACCAATCCTGGAATGATGACCATGATGACGCTGGATGGTTATAATCCTAATCCCATCAACGGGGCAAATTTCAACCTGATGCAATTCAATGTTACAGCCCCAACAGCAAATCCGCTTGTTAGCATCCCGGATAATCTGGTAGATGTTAACCCGATACCTGAGCCATCAGCTAATTTATCACGTACACTAACGTTCACACCTCAGACTATGGGACCCAACCAGTTGAATGGGCATTTCCTCATCAACGGCACGGGTTTTAATATGAGTGTTATCAATTATACGATTCCACTGAATAACACCGAGATCTGGACTATCTCAAACCAATCGGCCATTGCCCATCCGTTCCATATCCATGATGTGCAGTTTTTTGTCCTGGACAGGAATGGTCAGGTACCGCCGCCATCGGAGCAGGGCAGGAAAGATGTAATTCTTGTAAAAGCAATGGAAAGTTTGCGATTGATCATGAAGTTTGAAGACTTTGCCAATCAGGACGTTCCGTATATGTATCATTGCCACATGCTGGTGCATGAAGATGCCGGAATGATGGGCCAGTTCAAGGTTGTTGATAACACTACCGATATCCTGGAAAATCAGGATAATATTTCCAAACCAACAATTTATCCCAATCCGGCAGGCAACAACTCACTGTTTATTGAGTCTGATGAACAGATACTATTTTTCGAAGTCCTCAACCTATCGGGAGTTAAACTTATTGAAGGTAAAGTTGATAACTCGTGGCAAATAATTAAAATTGATAATTTAGATTTGCCGTCGGGTATTTACATTATTAAATTGCGAATGCAGGGTTCGGTCTATACTGAGAAACTGATGATTAACTAGCTTGAGTTGGTAAATAAATCATAATTAAATTCTTTACAAAATGATGAGAAGAATAAACACCATTGTACACCTACT
Source organism: Bacteroidota bacterium (assembly GCA_013203545.1). Taxonomy (GTDB): domain Bacteria; phylum Bacteroidota; class Bacteroidia; order Bacteroidales; family 4484-276; genus JABMQA01. The sequence continues at coordinate 2,050 of JABMQA010001206.1, read as the reverse complement.
GCTCCTTGTAGTGTTAAGTTACCACTTTGCCGGTAATGCACAGAACGCCGGTAGCCCTCAAAAGGCCTCACTTTTTGTGAAGGCAGCATCAATGATTGAGGTTCCATCAATTGCATCCCAAATCGAATCGGGACAATTTATTCCTGCAGAGAATATTTCTAGGGAGGTGAATCCCAAGCGACGCGATGCCAACGTTGCAGTTCCGGGCAAAGGATTACCGAATGGCCCAGATCCCTTGTGGGAGCGGCAAATAAATTCTCCTAAAATCAAGGGTCGTGATCCGATTCTTACTTTTCAGGCGGCCAGTGCAAGTGCTACACCTACTGATCCTACAGGTGCCGTTGGAATGAATCATTATGTCAATGCCTGGAATTCGTCCTTCAGGATATGGGATAAAGAGGGGAATGCATTAACACCTTCTGCATCACTGGCAACTATTTTCCCGGGGCATTCAATGGGTGATCCTATTGTGGTTTACGATCAGTTGGCCGACCGTTTCCTGGTTACTCAATTTTATTCCAATGGATTTCTGGTGGCCGTTTCGCAAGGCCCCGATCCAGTGAACAACGGTTGGTATACTTATCAGTTCCCGACAAATACCTTTCCCGATTATCCCAAGTATTCAGTATGGTCGGATGGTTATTATATCACAGCCAATAAAAACTCCGGTTCAGCAGGATACAGTGAGGTGGTTTTCGCCCTCGAAAGAGATAAAATGCTGGTGGGTGACCCGGATGCCATGATGATAGGTTTTCCTTTGCCAACAATATCGACCAGTGGATTTTTCAGCCCGTTGGGATTTAATGTAACAGGATTTGAAGAGCCTCCCGCAGGGAATATGCCCATCGTATATATGCAGGACGATTCCTGGAGTGGCGTATCTTCAGACCACCTTAAAATCTGGACCATAAATGTGGATTGGGCATCACCGGGCAACTCTTCGATTTCTGATCCGCAGGTTATTGAGACAGAACCTTTTGATGGTGTGTTCGATGGCGGATCATTTTCTAATCTTACACAACCCAGCGGGCCGGATATTGACGCATTGCAGGCTACGGTGATGTACATGGCACAGTACAGGAGGTTCCCGGGATACAACTCAGTGGTTTTTAATTTTGTTGTCGACATGGGCGGCAGCTATGAACTGGCCGGTATCAGGTGGTACGAACTTCGACAAACGGATGATGGATTACCATGGGAGATTTACCAGGAAGGAACCTATGCACAACCGGAGGGACACCACGCCTTTGCCGGAAATATGTGCCAGGATGCCAATGGAAATATTGCACTTGCCTACACCATTGTTAGTGAGGATGAATATCCGTCGTTGAGATATACCGGCCGCTTTGCATCGGATGAACCCGGTATCATGACCATTGAAGAGGGAACAATTGCCAACGGTACACAGTCTGATCCTTCATTTCGTTATGGTGATTATTCACAAATGACAATAGATCCCTTTGATGACATGACATTCTGGTCCATTGGTGAATATTTTACCGGTGGCCGTAAAAATCAGGTAGGGGCCTTCAAGATTGCCTCCGATCTGGCCGATGATGTGGGTATAATCAGTGTAGATGCACCTTCTAACGGAATATTAAATGATTCGGAACCAATATCGGTAACCATACGTAATTTTGGAAATGCCGGTCAAACAGAAATACCCGTAACATTCAGGATTGATGATGGGGAAGTGATCAGCGAAGTATTTTCAGGATCGATACCCGGATATACCAACGAGCAGTATACATTTAATGTAAGCGCTGATTTTTCAGTACCCGGCCAAACCTATGCCATTCATGCCACCACCGAAATGGCAAACGATCAGAATGTGGATAATGATTCCATTACGGTTTACGTGAAACATCTTCATGCAAACGATCTGGGCGTTACTGAGGTGCTTTCGCCTGAAACCGGGGAAGATTTATCATCATCAGAAAGTATTACAGTAGTGGTAAAGAATTTTGGTGCTATGATCCAATCAGATATAGAAGTTTCCTATAGTTTGAACGGAGGGACATTGGTCACTGAGCAAATTCCGGGATCTCTG
>JABMQA010001205.1 GCA_013203545.1 Bacteroidota bacterium | reverse complement strand
AATTCTATTTATACTGAAAAATATTAAATGGTTTCGCTGTTCCTTTTATTCGCAAAACCACAACGCCATGAGAAGGAACTTCAAAACTCAGGCTTTCATTTTTTAAATTTTCGTAATCTTTTTTCTCCCACAAATCGCGTAAAGTATATCCTTTAGAAGCATCAATTCCTAAAGTATCCAAACTTAGACTTATGATATCGGTTTGTTCTGACCTGTTAAGCAAAGCAACGGCTATCTGTCCGCTCATTGTTGAAATTAAGGGTTTTGCCCAAACTTCGAGTTCTCCATAGTCCACAATGCGGCGTGCCTGATAACCAAGTGGATCCTGATTAAGGGCAATAATTTCTTTGTTGGTTAGTATTGCAATAGTTGTGTCAGAAATATCTCTTAAATCATCACCAATAAGAAGCGGGGAATTCATTATGCACCACATTGTAAAATGGGTTTTATCTTCATCGTAACTCATACCCCGACCCACTTGAAGCATATCCATATCATTTACATGCCCGGGAGAGGAGTACTTCCAGAGGCCGGCATTCTTATCTACAATTCGCATAATAGACTTAAAATTATCTCCAATATCACCGGAAATTCTCCAGGAGTCAGCAATATTACAAACCCATTTGCCCGGGAATTGCCATCTGCAAATATTATAAACTACATCGGGGCGGATTTCCCTGACAATATTACCTATTTGAGTATATCGGATTTGCTCATCCAAACCCAGCCATTGGCCGCCGCACCAATCCACTTTAATAAAATCGTAGCTCCAATCTGCTAGCATAAGATTCAGGTCCTGTTCATCGTGCCCCCAAAGCCCCATTCCAACACCAATGGTATCTTTATCCCAATAGGAGGCGCATGTATTAATTCCGGCATCTGTGTAAATTCCTGCTTTTAAGCCTTTTGAATGGATGTAATCGGCAAGGGTTTTCATCCCATTTGGAAATTTCCCTGGGTGAGCTAATAAATTTCCCTTTTCATCACGGCCACCAAAGTATCCATCATCAATATTTATATATGTGTATCCGGCATCTTTCAAGCCTGAAGAAACCATTGCATCGGCTTGCGCCATTATTATTTCTTCATTAATATTTATACGGAAACTATTCCAGCTTGCCCAGCCCATAATTGGTGTTTTCGGAGGCTTTGCTATTTGCTGTTCCTGACTTGTGTTTGCCGGTTTATTTTCTTGATATTGACAAGAAATTACCACAATGCTCAATAAGAGTATAATAATCTTGTTCATATATTTTTAATTATCTAAAAGTTCGATAGTTACCAAATAAGCACAATGATCGGAGGCTACAGTATCCTGAATAACTTCCGTTTTGAGTACTCTCCATCTGTTTTCCGGATAGTACATCACATAATCAATTTTTACTTGAGGATTATCAGAAGGAAAAGTAAATAAAGGCTTTTCTTTATTGTATGAAGGTGTCCACATTTGTTCGAGGATATTTATTGTTGTACTGCCCGGAAATGCATTTAAATCACCCGATAAAATAGTTGGATATTTATTTACAGAAAATACCTTGTTGATTTTTTCTGCCTGAGCAAGTCTGTCTTTTTCATCTTCCAGATGGTCGAGATGAGTTCCTACAAATGCTATGGTATCGCCTGATGGCAAAACTGTTGTAATTTCGATAGCAGCCCTGGGTTCGTTACCGGGAGTATAGGGCAGTGCAATATTTCTGGTTTTTACAAAAGTGTATTTGGATAATATTCCTTCGCCATACTCGCCACCATCAAAATACATTGCACGGGCAAACAAAGGTGTCATTTTAGTTCGCCAGCCTAATTCTGTAACCAGATCATATTGCTTTGCTCTGTTTGTTTTATAGTCAACCTCCTGTAAAGCAACAAAATCAGGGTCGGTATCTGTGATTACCTTCGCAATTACATCCAAATCAAAATCGCCTTTCATGGTGGCTCCATGAAGGATATTAAACGAGAGTACTTTTATAATTTTACTACTATCAATCGGAATTTGTGACCATGCTGAATGAGCTGTGAATATCATGGCCAGGATAATTAGTATTGATTTTTTTGATGATTTATTTTCAATCATTATTTCTGTTCTTTATTTGTCTTCATTTTTTTTCACTGCCTTTCCTTACAAAATAGTCGTGATGGTTTAATAGGTTATCTTCCAAAATTCAAACTTAATTTTTACTTATCAAATTGCAGTTCTCCTGATAAATAAATAGCACAACCACCACCGGGGGCAAGTT
>JABMQA010001204.1 GCA_013203545.1 Bacteroidota bacterium | reverse complement strand
GGGTATTGATGATTTTATCGATGAATCCGGAATTTCAATTTACCCCATTCCAACTGAAGAAATTGTCCACATCTCCTATCCTGAAGAAATTACTATTTGGAAGGTTGTAATATACAACCAGACAGGGCAACCGGTATTACATCAACAATTAGAAGAAGATCTGATTAACACCTCACTTCTGCACAAGGGTTTCTATTTGATAGAACTATTTACCCAGCATTCAACTATCAAAAGAAAATTGATAATAAGATAATAATATCTCCACTTACAATAACTGTATTTTGACCACTTTATGAAGGCTTGGTAAACCAATCTCTCAAAGAATCCATATCTTTGAAACCTCAAAACAAAATTGAAATATGAAGAATATCACTTTCACAGTGACACTGCTTGTACTATGTAGTGCGCTGTTCGCTCAGAAGCAGCCCCTCGACCATTCCATTTATGAATCATGGAAAATCATTAAAAACCCGCAGATCTCAAACGATGGCCGATGGACCAGCTATGAAGTGAATCCACATAAAGGTGATGGCTGGCTATATATTTACGATTTAAAAAACAGCCGATACGATTCTGTTCAGCGCGGATACGAGGCAAAGTTTTCGGCAGATTCGAAATTCCTGGCATTTAAGATCAAGCCACAGGAAGATACCACCCGAAAAGCCAAATTAGCCAAAAAGAAAAAGGATGAGCTTCCCAAGGACTCGTTGGGAATCTGGGTACTTGAAAAAGACGACATTCAAAAAATAGCACGTGTTAAATCATTTAAACTCGCCCAAGAAGGTGCCGACTGGCTGGCTTACCACCTCGAAAAGCCCCTGAAGGTGAAAGACACAACTGATAAGAAAGACACCATCCCTGATAAAGGGGACAAAAAATACAAAAAGAAAGAAAAGAAAGGTGAAGGGACAGAACTGGTCATTAAAAAGATAATTGAAGGAAAATCATATAGCTATAAGGATGTTACGGATTACAATGTATCAAAAAACGGTGACCTATTCGCATTTGTCCGGCAAACGGGCGATTCCATCGACAGCACACGTGTACAGCGTTTTTCCATCAAAGAGGAGACCGACCGGTTAATATTTGAACGCGAAGGTACCTCAAAGCAAATAGGTATCGATAACCAGGGCAGGCAACTGGCTTTTGTTTATTCGGTGGATACGGCCAAAATCAAAAATTATGATCTCGGATACTGGAAAGAAGGGCTGGACCAGGCATCCATAGTGATCGACAGTATCAACCAGGGCATACCTGCCGGTTGGAGGGTAAGCGAACACCGTACACCTGATTTTTCTGAAAGCGGCGAAAGGTTGTTTTTCGGCACAGCGCCTGAAATCCCTGCCCAACCAAAAGACACCCTCCTGGATGAAGAAAAGGTTAAAGTAGATATATGGAACTGGAAAGACCCATTGATCCAGCCACATCAACTTATAGAATTGAAAAAGGAAGAAAAAAGGAATTACCTGGCGGTTTTTTATCCTGAAGATCAGAAAACGATCCAACTGGCAAATGAAGATATTCCGGATGTTCGTACCTTCAATAAAGGAAATACAGATGTGGCACTGGGTTATTCCAAGAAACCCTACAGCCAGGAAATTTCATGGGATGATTCTTACAAGGACTATTATTCCATCAACATGAATACCGGCGAAACCAATTTGCTGCTGAAAAAGAAGCAGTCCTATGCGAGCCTTTCGCCAGGTGGCAAATATCTATTGTGGTATGAAGCACCTGATTCATCATGGTATGTAAAAAACACGTCCACATTGCAGGAGGTCGCGCTTACCAAAAACCTGCCATACAACTTTTACTACGAATTAAACGATATGCCCCAACTACCTGGCAGTTACGGCCTGGCAGGCTGGACTGAGCATGATGAGGCTGTTTTAATTTATGACAAATACGATATCTGGAAATTTGATCCTGAGGGTAAAGAAGATCCTGTTAAAATTACACATGGTAACGGCCGTGAGCATGAAACCAGGTACAGGTATGTTAAACTCGACCCGGAGGTGGAGTATCTGCCAAATACAATGCTTTTATCCGCATTTAACTATGACAACAAACAAAGCGGGTATTTTAGTACAAAAATGGGATCGAGAAAGCCACCTGAAAAATTAATTATGGGTAGTTTTCAATTCACGACAATCAAAAAAGCAAAAGATGAAGACCGGCTGATCTGGCAGGAATCTTCATTCAAACAGTATCCCGACCTGTGGTGGGGTAACATTGGTTTTGATGTACCCATTCAAATTACAATTCTGGACTCCCAGCGAGCAGGCTATCTGTGGGGTGACGTACAGATGGTTCGATGGACCTCATCAGATGGTGAAGAACTGGATGGCTTGCTGTACACACCCGAAAACCTTGATAAGGACAAAGAATACCCCATGTTGGTTTATTTCTATGAACGCAGGTCGGATAACCTGAATAATTTCTATCACGTATCACCCAGCCGATCGATCATCAACCCGGCATATTGCACCAGCAATGGTTATGTGGTCTTTATTCCTGACATCCCCTACCTGGTGGGTTATCCCGGCGAAAGCGCACTTCGGTCGGTGGTCAGCGGCTCACTGGCTATGGCAGATCAGTTTTCGTTTATCGACAAAAAAAATATGGGCATCCAGGGACAAAGCTGGGGAGGTTACCAGGTGGCATATCTTGTAACACAAACCAACCTGTTTAAGGCTGCCATGGCAGGAGCGCCGGTAAGCAACATGACTTCGGCATACGGTGGCATCAGGTGGGGCAGCGGTATGAGCCGTATGTTCCAGTACGAGAAATCACAAAGCAGGATCGGCGGCACACTGTGGGAAAAGCCGCTACGCTATATTGAGAATTCACCTCTGTTCTATGCCGACAAGGTAGAAACCCCACTGTTGATCATGCACAACGATGAAGACGGCGCTGTACCCTGGTACCAGGGAATCGAGCTGTTTGTCGCCTTGAGAAGATTACACAAACCGGCATGGATGCTCACATACAACGGCGACAAGCACAACCTTACCAAATGGCCCAACCGTGTTGACCTGAGCATACGTATGTACCAGTTTTTTGATCACTACCTGAAAGGTGCACCCGAACCGGTATGGATGAAAGAGGGTGTTCCAGCAGTTGATAAAGGGAAGAAGTTTGGGTATGAGTTGGTGGAATAAAATGCAGAGAGCGGAGAGCAGAGAGCAAAGATATTAAACCTAATGCTGGACGTGTATGTAAAAAATGAGGAATTGGTTTACAGAAAAAGTCAACGTATTTCAGTATATGAAAGTATATTAATCCTCCCCTACCACACACTCACCATCACCCGGCCTGAACAAAGGTGTTACCTCCAATATTTTTTCGTTTGACCCGAGGAAAAACAGAATATCATTCTCCATCAATAACAGGTCATTTTTCGGATTCGAGATGGTCTGTTGGCCACGACTGATCGCCAGAAGGCTAATCTTGTAATTTTTTGCAAAACCGATCTCGAGAAGTGATTTACCGATAACCGTTGCATTGCTG
>JABMQA010000108.1 GCA_013203545.1 Bacteroidota bacterium | reverse complement strand
CATCATGACGGCCTTCGATTTGCAGATCTTCAAGCTGCTTGGTTTCGAGGTTTATGGTTTTTTGAACTTTTCCGATGCTTGAGGTTGGTTTTACTGCAATACGGAAAATCAGGTCATTTCCATTGGATATGCCCCCGTTGATCCCACCGGCATGATTGGTTTTGGTGGTTCCATCAGGTGAAATGATGGCATCATTATGTTCACTGCCACGCATAGTGGCGGCGGCAAATCCACTTCCAAATTCAATCGCTTTGATTGCAGGGATTGAGAAAATGATATGGGAGAGTAAGGACTCCACAGAATCGAAAAAGGGTTCACCCAATCCGGCAGGCACATGGGTTGCCCTGCATTGGATGATACCTCCCACCGAGTCCTGATCTTTGATGACCTGATCTATGGTGTTCCGGATTTCCGTGCTTCCTCCCACTTCGGTGATTTTTGATGAAATGGAAACCGGGGAAATGATTTTTTTGGCAATCACACCTGCCGCCACCAGTCCGAGCGTCAGTCTTCCGGAGAAGTGGCCGCCACCAGAAAAATCACCAAAGCCACCATATTTTTTCATGGCAACAAAATCAGCATGGCCGGGACGTGGGTGCTTCTTCAGGTTTTCATAATCCTTTTGGCGGATGTTGGTGTTTTCAAAAAGAATGGTCATGGGCGCGCCGGTGGTTTTGCCATCGAAAATACCGCTCACCAGATTTGGAAGGTCAGGTTCGGTGCGTGGTGTGGTGCCACGGGCTCCGCTTTTTCTTCTTTTCAGGTCAGGAAGAAAATCGTCAGGAGAGATTGGAAGCCCTGCCGGGCAACCATCAATAATCACCCCTATGGCTTTGCCATGCGATTCCCCGAAAAGGCTGATCCTGAATATCCGTCCAAATGTGTTCATATTTTAGCTCTTTACTGTTCAAATAAATATCCCGCAGATTTCGCTGATTAACGCAGCAGATTTCTTGAATTTATACAGATTGTCGACAGATAGTTCTGTAGATCCACAGGATTATTTAATTATTATAATTGTTCTTTTATGTTTCAAATATGATCTTTGCGCCAACAGATTGTAAATCCTTGAAAAAGGAGGGCCATGATTTTGTGACGCAGGATGCATTTTTAATCGTTACAGGCTCCTGTGCGCCTAAAGAAGCGACCGCCCCTGCCATGGCAATGCGGTGGTCGTTTCTTGACGACATCTCTCCACCTTTCACAATGCCACCTTTCACAATCATGATGTCATCTTCGATACCAATGTTTATCCCAATTTTCCCCAACTCATCTTTTAAGGCCTCTGCCCTGTTGCTCTCCTTCTGGAAAAGACGTTTTACTCCTTTTATTTTTGAGGCTCCGTTTGCATATGCCGCCAGAACAGCCAGGGGAGGGAAGAGATCGGGGCAATGTGTTGCATCAAATTCAAAGGCTTTCAAATCCGATTTCATGATGGTATAGCCGCTTTCTTTACGGACAACTCTTGCCCCGGCCTTCGTCATAGCCGAAAGAATAGCTTTGTCAGCCTGCATCGATCCCGGATTGAGTCCCACCAGTTTAAGCTTTCCGGAAATGGCAGCTGCTACAAACAAAAATGCGCTTCCACTCCAGTCACCTTCTGTTTCTATCTCTGCTGAATGATATTTTTGGTTTCCCGGAATGGTGAAGGAATGGTAGTTTTTATTTTCGATTTGAATTCCAAATTGCTCAAGGACATCTACAGTGAGATCAATATAGGGGTGGCTTTTCAGATTTTCAACTTTGAGGACGGAATTGTTTTTAACCAGTGGCAATGCCATCAGCAAACCGGATAAGAATTGAGAGCTTTCAGAACCATCCACGGTGATATCACCACCCTGCAGTGGGCCTTTTAAAGTAACCGGAATATTGTTATTGTCAGTCCGGTAGTGCACACCCAGATCATAAAGCGGTTTGGTAACTTTGCCGAGATCCCTGTTCAATAACGAACCTTCACCTGTAACAGAAACTTCCCCGTCAAAAAGCGAACCGATGGCAAGCATCATACGGGCTGCCAGTCCTGATTCTCCACAGTGAAATGTCTTCCTGCCACTGAAAATCTGGTGACCTCTTATCTCAATTACATCGTCAGAGGAAGTTATTTCTGCCCCAAACTGTTTTGCTATCTCCATCATAGCCAAGGCATCGTCACACTGGGACGGGTAAAAGATTCTGGATGTACCTTCGGCTAAAATAGCAGCAGCTACAGCCCTTATGAAGTGGCTTTTGGAAGCGGGAGCTCTGAGGCTTCCGGATATTTTTGATGGGAGAACGCTGATTTTCATGAATATTGAGAATTACCAGGTATTTGTGATGAGCGCATTAAACTTTAATGAATAACAGGAATTTGAAATTGCTGGATAATAGATCCAAATGGTGGCTCTATAATTAATGCCTGATTACGCTACGATCTTCTTTTTTGAAGATTTTGCTATCTTTTTAGTTTTTTTAGAACGAATATATTCACTAATCGCGTTGATTTCATCTTTTGTTAAACATGAAGTCTGGTCTCCAATATAGTCAACATTTAATTCTATAGTCTTTGCCTTCATAGCCTTAAGTTTTTTATGTAAAATAAACTTGAATTAGTTTCATTGCTGCAACTGTGTCAATTATCATTAATCTGCCACCAGCATGGACAGCTCCCAAACTTGCAATATAGTGTTCAATTAATTGTGTTTTTGATATAAATGCAACATTTCCCTCATGACCTCTTTGAAACGATAATTTACAGGCAAAAGTCACTAAATTTCCAGGAACACCAGAATACATTTTAGTAGTACCCTTGTTAAAAGGCGCACTTTCAACAAGATGCATATATACATGGTCTGACTTGATTTCTATACTGATCAAGCCCTGTACGATTGTTTGGTTGTTTATGATGGTTAGCTTAAAAACATCTCGTTCAGGTTGCATTAATTCCAATTTCCAATTAAAAAGCCAACCTTTTTTTTTCGTAATGCTTTTGAGGTCTGACTTTGTAATTCGAATGATATCAGTTTGAAAACTATCCCCGGGAATAATATTTTTTATGGAGTTGGACAACTCATCTATATCAATATTTATCCCTGTTTCAAGTAGGTTTTTCATCGGACAAAAATACAAAAAAAAGATTTTAATTCCTAATTGTGAACACGCTATTTGAGTGAACTTTTACCGAATAATATTCATATTATTCGCACTTTCTCAAATTATTTTGCAAAGGACTCCCCATTGTTCATAATCGTATTCTGCTTATTGATCGATTCCTGATGAATGGCTGTGAAAAGTAGTTCAATAAATTTTTCACTCAGGTTCCGGTCTGTACCTTTTTTGTTCATTTGCATAATGATTTCATCCCAGCGATCGGGTTGAAGAATGGTAACATTGTTATCTTTTTTGTATTTTCCAATGGTTTCAACGATCGACATTCTTTTCTGCAGAACATCCAGCAGTTCATCATCAAGTTCATCGATCTGATGCCTCAATGTTTCCAGTGTATGCCTGAATTCCAGGTTTGATGTTTTCACTTCACGGAACTTCAGTGAAGACAATAATGTGGATAGAGCCGCCGGGGTTATCTGTTGCATAGCATCGCTCAGTGCATGATCCGGATCGTGATGTGTTTCGATGATCAATCCGTCATAGTTCAGGTCCAATGCTTTTTGTGATACCCTTCTCAGCTCTCTGTGGCCACAAATATGGCTGGGATCCACGAGGATTGGCAATCCTTTAAGTCGTCGTCCCAACTCGATGGGTGCCTGCCAGAGTGGAATATTTCTGTAAGATGTCTTTTCGTAGGTTGAAAATCCCCTGTGGATCGCCCCCAGTTTGCGAAAACCAACTTCGTAAAACCTTTCGATTGCCCCGATCCAGAGATCCACCTCAGGGTTCACCGGATTTTTTATCAGGACAGGCACATCAGCACCACTGATAGCCGTTGCTATTTCCTGAACTGCAAAGGGATTGGCTGTTGTCCGTGCGCCAATCCACAAAATATCCACACCATGTTTCAGGGCTTCGTATGCATGTTTTTGATTGGCTACTTCGGTTGCCACCAGCATACCGGTATCTTCCTTAACTTTTTTCAGCCATGGAAGGCCTCTAACGCCAACACCTTCGAATGTATTGGGCCGGGTGCGGGGTTTCCATATCCCTGCCCTGAATATTTTAATGCCCTGTTGGGCTACCTGGTGTGCCGTTTCCCTAACCTGTTTTTCGGTTTCAGCGCTACAGGGTCCTGCAATAACAAGCGGACCGGCAGGCAGATCAATCCCCCACTGGCTTATGGATTTGAATTCGAGTGTTTGTTCCATTATAGTATCTTTTTAATCTTGTTTGAATCTTTGATAAGCTTACTGATTTGTTCGGTATCATGCTCCTGGATTGCCTTCTTGAAATCTTCCAGTTTTCTGATATAGGTACTTAAAACCGACAATACGTTTTCGGCATTTTGTTCGAACACCGGCGACCACATCTCAGCGGAACTTTTGGCCAACCTCACTGTGGAATCGAAACCACCGCTGGCCATGTCGAAAATATGACGCTCGTTTTTTTCCTGGTCAAGAACGGTTAATGCCAGCGCAAAAGAAATGATGTGCGAAATGTGTGAAACGTATGCGGTATGCCTGTCGTGACTGGCCGAGTCCATGAAAACAGGGCGCATATTCAGCGCTTCATACATTCTGCGTACAACTGCGAGGCTGCGGACATCCGATTCTTCGGCATCGCAAAAAATCACAGCATTGCCATCGAACAGACCGGATTTGGCCGCCCATGGGCCTGAAAATTCGGTGCCGGCCATGGGGTGAGAAGCCACGAAGTTTTTTCTTTTCGGATGGTATTTGATAACCTGGCACAACAGCTCTTTGGTAGAGCACATATCGGTTACAAATTGTTTCCCGGTTAAATCCATAATTTTTGGGATCAGCTTAACTGCTGCATCTGCGGGAACTGCAAGAATTACAAGATCACTTTTCCCCATGGCCTCCTCCATAAACGTAATCTCATCAACAATGCCAAGGTGCAGTGCAGTTTCCGCGTGCAATTTATTGGTGTCCACTCCGATTATCCGCCCGGCAAAACCTCGCTTTTTAAGATCGATGGCCGCCGATCCACCCATAAGGCCCAAACCGATAACAGCTAATTGCATAATATTTCTGATTTAATAATTGTTTTGCCAGCACTGATCCGCTGAAGAACGTCTTGAAAAATTTCCGGTTTGCTGCAAAGGGAAATCCGCACATACCTATCGCCGTTAGATCCGAATATGCTTCCCGGGGTAATAAAAATATCAAATTCCTTTAAAAGATGGTCAGAAAAACCAAACGAGTTGTTGGATTCCAAAGGAATTCTACCCCAGACAAACATGCCCACCTGGGATTTATCATAACTTATTTTCAGCCTGTCAAAAATTCTAAAAGCCAGTCTTTGACGTATTTTGTAATTTTTATTTATCATCCCGTACCACTCCCGACTGCTATCGAGCGCCTTGACTGCTGCCAATTGAATCGGTTTAAACATACCAGAATCCATATTGCTTTTAATGGTGAGAATGTGTTTTATGTAGTCAGGGTTTCCGGCTACCATTCCCATTCGCCAGCCAGCCATATTGTGCGATTTGCTCAATGAGTTCAGCTCAAGGCCAATATCTTTTGCTCCATCTACCGACAGAAGGCTTATGGGGTCGGAATTCAGGATGAAGCTGTAAGGATTGTCGTTGATCACAAGAATCCTGTGATGTTTTGCAAATGCGATGATTTTCGAAAAAACCTCATGTGTGGCTTTCGCTCCTGTGGGCATATTCGGATAATTAGTCCACATGAGTTTAACCCCGTCGAGATTCATTCTCTCCAGCTCATCAAAATCCGGAAGCCAATTGTTTTCAGGTCTCAGATTGTATTCCAACACGTTTGCTCCAACGATTTTTGCCACCGACCGGTAAGCGGGATAACCCGGATTTGGCACCAGCACACCTTCTCCGGTATTTACGAATGCCATCGAAATGTGCATGATCCCCTCTTTGGATCCCATCAAAGGCAAAATTTCACTTTCCGGATTTAATACCACGTTAAAATATTCGGCGTACCATCCGGAAAAAGCTATCCGTAAATCCAACAGTCCTTTATAACTCTGATAACCATGATTGGTTGCGATGGTACTCTGTGTTGCAATCGCATCCATTACGTTTTTGGGAGGAGATAAATCCGGGCTTCCGATCCCAAGGTTCAGGATCCGTTTTCCCTGCTGCTTCAGGCTTTCAATTTCGCGGAGCTTGGTTGCAAAATAATATTCCTGTACAGCGTCTAATCGATGTGCCGGTTGTATGATCATTGTTTCAATGATTTATGGATGTTTTCCAATGATTCCACCCTGTGTTTATACTCTCCCAATACCTGCACATCATTTACCAGCGGCGAAATGGCATTTAAACATTGCCTGTAGCGATCGAAATCCTTGAAAGTAACGTCAATATAAAAATGATACTTCCATTCCTCACCGATAATGGGCATCGATTGGATTTTTGTAAGATTGATATCATAAAATGCGATAACGCTTAACACTTTCGACAAACTTCCTGTATGATGTGATACACTAAAACAAAGAGATGCTTTGTCGGGTTCAGACAGGAGATCGATATTTTTATCATTTTTGGTAAGGATCAGGAACCGGGTGTAATTTTTCTTATGGGTTTCGATGCTTTCTTCTATAATGTCCAAACCGTACATTCCGGCAGCCAGGTCGCTGGCAATGGTCCCCCTGTTTGTGATCTGATGATCTGAAATCTCCTTTGCACTGAGTGCGGTGTCGATGGATTCAACCAGTTTAATCCGGGGATAGTCCTTGAAAAACGTGCGGCATTGGGCAATGGCCATATGGTGTGAATGTACCTCATCGATATCCCGGATCGTTTTGCCGGGAAGTGCCAGAAGGTTTTGCCGGATACGCAGATATTCTTCGCCAACCACCTTCAGCGGATTTTGCTTCAGTATGGAATAGTTTTGCAAAATACTTCCGGCCAGGGTGTTTTCGATGGCATAACACCCAAAGGTAGCCTCACCCGAAACCAAAGCCAATGCGATTTCATCAAAAGTGTTGCACGTGAGTATGTGAATGGGACTGCTGAAATACTTCCTGGCGGCTATTTCATGAAACGAGCCGTTGGAGCCCTGTATGGCTACCCATATTTTTTTCTGGTCTGTGTAGTTTTTCGTCATAGGCAAAAAAAAAGCCCCGTGATTTTCACGAGGCTCATATATTTTAAATAT
>JABMQA010000107.1 GCA_013203545.1 Bacteroidota bacterium | reverse complement strand
GATTTTCCCATACCATTTATCCCCATAAGCAGGTTCAATGATTTGGTTTTCATTGAAATATTTTTCAATGACTTCAAGTTCTTAATTGCAATATTTTCAATCATGGCAAATATCTTTTAACAATTTTTTAATCTTTTCAAAACGAATAATAACTTGTTGACGGCCACCAGTACCAGATGTTATCGAATCATTAAATAGCTTATCATTTTTCATCAAATCTACAAAACGATCAAATACTTCAATTTTCTTTTTCTCAATAATATTCCACTTACTTCCAGATAATTTTGCAAGATTTACGGCCCAAACCTCAAATAATGCCTTATTTATTGGTTTTCTTCTATCCGGATATAAATCTGCTTTACGAAAAGCCCAGCGGTTAAATATTTTATACGCAAGTTTCATAGAATCAATAAAGTCAGATTTAATTTTTTGCCTTTCTTCCTCTGTTATTGAGTTAATTTGCCCCATTGATTTATTTAAGAAAGAATCCAGATCAGGAACATAGGTGTTCGGTTCGTTTAGATAAAATGCAACAAATCTTGTAACAAATTCTCTATCAAGCATACGAGCAGCATTAATTCGATTTTCAGTTGCTACAATAAATTCCTTTAGACCGGCCAATTCTGCAACAAATCTTGCAGGGATTCCTTGATTAAGAGCATGGCGAATCTCTTGAGGTGTAAGTACTAATCCTCCAGTGTTTATTCTTTTAAATATATTATACTTTACATTCGTGGGTGTTCCGGGTTGAATAATATAGGCGATTATTTGAGTTTCTTCAATTTTACGCTGTAATGCGCCTTGGTAGTTCATCAAAACTTATTCCTTCCAAATCATCTAAGAACTCCAAACCTGTTAAGCGTAATGATTTGTTAATTACAAAATTTCGTAAACTACTTAATCGTTGTAAACCATCAACCACAAGCCATTTATCATCATCAGTACCGTCAAAATAAAATGCAGGTAACGGAAAGCTAATCAAAATCGACTCAATAAGTTGACTTTGCTTCTGTTCACTCCACAAATCATCGCTTCTTTGAAACTCTGGGAATAAATCAATTTCAGGATTTCTAGCTGACATACGCTTTACCAAAAGAGATAATGTTGGTGATTTTTGGTCTATTTTAATTTCAGAAGGATTAAATGGGTCATCCATTATTGAAGAACCAATATCCTCATCTTCAACCTCAATCAACTTGTATAATTCAATATCAATAACATTATTATTTTCAGGCATTATAAATTTCTTTAAGTGCAAAAATAGTAAATCATTCAATTTGGATGAACGACAATTTGAAAAATGTACCTTAATTATTTGGTGTTAATTGAATACAAAATATTTCAGGGGAATTACAAACAATGGTATACATCATTAAGATAAGCCATAATAAGCATTTCTTTACGAAGAAGGTTTATTGGAAGGGGGATTGATGAGTGAAGGGGCCTGCCCAGGGAATTATTCATAGGATGACTCAAAGTCATCCTATGAATTGGTTCAGTACATTCTGATTAATCTGTGCTAATCTGAGCAATCTGTGGCGCCTTGCAATGCCACGGAACGAAATGCGATAATCAGGAGTTTGCTGTTACCTCACCCTCAACCATCTCATCATACCTATCCATAATTTTTTGAATCAAGTCATCTCCCGGATCAAAGGTCGTGTTATCAATTTTAGCTATCTGAAGCACCCCGGGTGAAGTACCCGATAAAAATGCAGCCGTGTAATTGCCGATGTCTGACAATGGAATCAATTTCTGCTGCACCGGAATTTTGAGATCACTGCAAATTTGCTCAACTTTCTCCCTTGTAATCCCCGGTAATACCAGCCGGGTGGGAGGGGTGTACAATATTCCATCCCTGATGAAAAAAATATTCGAACGGCTTCCTTCGGTTAGCAAGCCATCCTGATTTACCAGCAGCACTTCAAAAACCTTTTTTTCTTTTATGACCTGATCGGCCAGTGATCGCAACGGGAGGTTGGTGATCTTGGCATTTGGCCTGTCGCGCTCCGCTATCAGGCTTAATAGCGTAACTCCGTTGTGGTACATATCATCATCAGGATAAACATGCGGAATGAAATAGATATGGAGCATGGGTTTAGCGCCATGGTTTCTGTTACCATCGAAAAATACTTCAAGTTTGATATTGCCCTCTGTTATCCTGTTTGCGCTGCACAATTCCTTAATACCCTCAAAAACATCATCGACCACTACCTGGAATTGGACACCAGCCGTTTTTGCCGATTTTAATAGTCTTGAAATATGTTCTCCGAGGAATACCGGCATTCCATTGATAACCCTGAGGACTTCATAAAAAGATTTGTAGTCATCAAATACCAATTCCTGAAATTTATCCGCAGGAAAAAGTTTATGGTTCCTGATAAAGAAATTGCCAATAATCTTCATGGGATGCAAAAGTAGGGGAAAAAGTTTTTAACCTGAATTATGAGCTCACTTCGAAAAGTCAAAGAAAAAAGGTATCATCGAATTGCGCGAATTAAACGAATTT
>JABMQA010001203.1 GCA_013203545.1 Bacteroidota bacterium | reverse complement strand
CTATACGGCAATCTGAAAGACTTCTGAAGATAGTTCCACATCAGGTTTATCATCAGGAAACAAAAACCGCATATCTGTTCCATGTTGCCGGTATGCGAATAACGGGCATAATGGAGAAACGCATTGACCCACAAGCTGAATGTTCCCGCCCATGCAAATTCTGCAATTCTTAATAATGGCATTTCGTCTTTCTTTGGGGTTCTGGTCACCCTGACCAGTTTTAAACTCAACCAGGGGACAGACAGTACCATCAATCATTTTCCCGTTGCATTTATCAACCTCGCTAAATTCAAAGCCCACACACTCGACACACATCAATCTGATAGCCCTTCGCCGGTTGATGCGGACCACTCTGAATCCGTCTTTAGCTCTTATCTTCATTTTCATTGCTTTGCTCGATAATCGCCCGCCTTGCCGTGAGCGTTACAACCTTGGTGTTCCCGTTGCCGTCCGCGCGTATTCTATGCTTGATCGCCATGCTCTATTTCTCGATTATTTCTCTTTTTATTAAGTCCAATTTCTTTTAATGTGTAATTTTGTAGTCAAAATTGTAGTCAGACCAAAATCGCACTTATGTTGTTGATTATATTTGATATAGTCAGTTTGTATAGAGATACATAGGATACTACTACCACACCTCTCTTTATTATGCCTTATTTTGTCGGATATTATCAATATTATTAGCATGTTACCCATCATTGTTCAGTTGACTACAGAATTGACTACACTTTTTTATCAGTCAAGCAAATACCACTTCTTGTTTTTGCTACACCAAATGATTTCATTGGCCTCCTGTAGGCCATTAAGCGCTGTTTTATATACCCACAGGCCGTACCGGCGAGCGTTTGTTTTCTGCTTTAACTCGCGGTCTTTTAGTGGACCGCGCTTTAAAACCCTTCTAATACCTTCCTCCATTTTGGCGTGCAAAGTATCAGCATCAATAGGGTCGTACATTTTCCGGATTTCGAACTGCCAATCGCAAAGAGCTATTGCATCTTTTACGGTTTCAACGTCAATTACACGCTTCTGGTTGTTAATGGCGAGAAGCATCATGAGACGTATAGCATACCCATCTAAGCGCCTTGCGTGGATTGAGTTAGCAATATTCATATACCAATCATGATATAATTTTCGTGCATCATCTTCTATGCCGAGTTCAAATCCGTCACCAACATGTTCCAAGACTTGGTTAAGGTTTTGTTTCATCTGGCTTATTTCCTGCTGAGGGACTTTTTCCGGGAAAGAAAATTGCCTTTTAGCGGTTCCGATAACTAAAAAGACACGGTTCGGAAAACCGATGTCTATGAAAGCAGAATCGTACATGCGCTGATATGTGGCAAGGGTCGAAGCCCCCAAAATGGACACGTGCGCATGATTAATATTGACCGAAGTTTTTTTGGTATAATTTTCATATTTGTTTGACTCGAAAAGAGTGTTAATACAGGGTAGTAAAACACTGTTGTAAATTTTGCATTTGTCAATTAGGGCTTTTAATTCATCCCATACAAGCACCGTCCCAGGTTTATCTTGGCCATCATTTTTCTTCAGGAGTTTTTGCAATCCTTCAGCACTCCCAAGCCCCCAACATGAAGAAAACTTCTCAACAACTGACTCAAAATGCCGAATTGTAATGTCTATGGAGGTTGATTTTCTGTCCCGAGCTGACTCCCCAACTAAAACCGTGTAAAATCTTGGCTGTATCCGAAGCTCACTTGAAATGGTAAGCTTCTTCGATACTGCGACGCCATGACAGGTTATGTATGACATAAAAAGGAAGGTTTCAGGTGTCTCCAGGTAATCTTTGTAAACATTTGCAAAACATCCGGCTGCCCCCGTCATAACCTGAAACGGAAAAGACAAGGCGCTTGCTCTGGCTTTTACGACTTTCGATTCTTGTTCATCGTTTGGGGCGGGAGATGGCTCTGAATCATCATGCTGATTTGATGGTTCTATTTCTTTTTCAAGCGCATGCCCTAAATCAAAAACTTTTCCCATATTAAGCCTCTTGATAAAATTCAAATTTTAGTTTGTCATTTCCCGAACACAATATGTCAAATTGGCATTCCCAAACAGGTAAGGGGTGATAAAGATTCCCATACCGCTCAAAGTCTGCTGGAGTTTTGATCGATGATAGCAATCTGTGTGCATTACGAATCAAAAATGATAATTTGTTAGAGGTGACAACCTCCCATCTGCGAAAACGCTTGACCAAATCGGCCCGGTGTTTTCGCTGCTGGAGCTCTTTTCGCATTTGTGGTGTTATCTTCTGGCGCCGGGTATCAATGCCTAAAATTTGCAATGCTGTTTTAAAATCGACGCCGTGGTATTTTTGGGTAAAATCTATGCAATCGCCACCACCGCAACCGGCAAAGCAATACCACCGCTGCCTGTCCGAATCGACCTTAAACGAGGGTGTTTTTTCGGTGTGCAGTGGACACAAGCCCCATCCCCGGTCATTCAGTTCAATTCCTGATTTCCTGACAACCTCGGCAAGATCAATGCTATTTTTAAGTTCAGCTATCATTTGTTCATCTTCCCTTTAGTCATTAGGATCGATGCGGTTCCGCAATAAATAATCTTGGATGTCAGCGGTAAGATATCTAACCGATCGCCCAAGCTTGACATATGGGCAGCCCTTCTTTAAAAACCTTTCATTTCGTAATGATTGTACTGATTTAGACATTATTTTTGCTGCTTTGTGTTCGTCAATTGCTTGTTGAATTGATTCGGTATTCATTATTTGTCCCCTCCTTTTAGTTTGTTTGTGTCTTCTTACCGGCACTTTTAAAAACCTAAGTGTGGATTTAGAAGGAACATTTGTGCCCTCGAAAAAGAACATTTAAGCAACATTTGGGGTTAATGAAGGAACAAACTAATGAAAACGGCTGGTTGTGGGGAGGCAACTTTTTTAAAATTTTTTTGAAATTTTATGAAAATCCGGCCCTTAAAAGGAATTTGATTTTAATTGGGGTTTAGAAGATTGAATTTAGCTTTTATTGTTATGATGGTTCTTCAAGTATCCAGTCGATTGATAAGTTGAACTGGTCTTGCTGATAACCGAATGTAGTACCGGTTTTTATTACTTTGTCTTTTCCGTAATGGAAATATTTTTCTAAGGCGGGTAGTTTTTTCTGTATTTTTTTGGCCGCTCTCTTAATGTTGTTATATATATTTGTCCTGCATTGATCTACCCTTTGTTTAGATGTTTTGAACTCTTCATTCTTTATTTTTTTAAATTCGCTGAGTTGATACTTAATTTCATCTCTTTTGCCAAAATAGCCTTCCGTGTTTAGCTGTTCCTGGTTCCCTGTCCATTGAGGATCTGAATGAGTACATAAATTATTTAATTGTTCCTCTAAATACTCTATCTGATCATCCAGAGCAGTTGTGTCCCCAATTTTCTGAAAATCGATTTTGTTTAGATATTCGAGTTCTTCGGGAATGTTGCCAAAGTGTTCAACTTCTAAGGGTTTATATTCGAGATCTTTATTTGTTATCAGGAAGGCGATATTTTTAAATCCTTTTAAAGGCCTGAAGTTTTTTTCTTTGCCCTTTTCTCCAATTTTCCAGGAATCACCATCGTCGTAGAAACTAATTGCTATTAAGTCATTTTTAGCATCTGGTTTGCATGGAAAAACCTCTTTTGTTTTTTTTGATTGAGGCATACCCACCGTCTGTGTCTGCAAATCTATAATTTCTTCGACTTCATCAGATTTGTAATTATAAGCAATAAGACATTTAATCACAGCTTCGGCGGTCGCATTGTCATCTGGTAATTCGTATTTTGTCCAAGAAACATTATTTAAGGTTTGTAGTTCCCCCTTCAGGATTTCTATTTTCGTTTCAATTCTTTCTATCCCTCTTTTTAAATATTTCATTCGGTCTCTGTCGCTGCCAAAGGTACTCAATATTGGGCCTTTTTGTTTGGACCGCTTTATGTTGGGATAGGAGTGGACGGCTTCTTGAAAAGTTAGTTTTCCTTTCAATGAAAGCCGTGAATTCCAAGCTTTTAATTCTTCTTGGAGATGAGATAATTCTGTTTGTTTTTTTTGTATGTCCGGCGGGGGGATTGGTTTGAAAAGTTGGTCATGGGGTTGAAGTCCCTTTAATACATATTCAAAAAGCTCAAGTGAACTTAATCCTATTTTCTCTATTATCTCTTTTCCGGAAATCCATTTTGACATCTTGCGTCTCCCGTAACACTCCTGGTTGTGATTCGGGGGAAAAACCGGCCAGGATATCCGGTTTTTTCGGGATGGTTAGCTATTCCAACCCTATCCCCCAGGGTTGAAATTAATTTTTATGATCCTCCAAATTGACCACTTTTTCTTTTTCAATGTCGCCGGCTGCCTGTTCGATAATTGATCCGGCTAAATCAGCTGCTTTCTTCAAGGCATGATCTCTTAAGTGTGCATATCTTTGGGT
>JABMQA010001202.1 GCA_013203545.1 Bacteroidota bacterium | reverse complement strand
TAGGCGGACATCAACAAGTAGAGGACTCTTTTCTTGCGATTAATTGAACAGGCAGTAATAACAGCTCCTGTATCATATGAAAAAATCATTAATGAAAATCACGGGTTATGATCGGATACTCCATTTAAAATAAAACTGCATTGCGTGGCTTCACTGAAAGGATTGGGCGAGGGATGTTGCAAAATCATCACCGGGCTTTCATTGTTGCTTTCGCCGGATTTGAAAGAGATGATGTAAAAAGGCTGCCTTTCGCCTGTGTAGATTTTACGGCTTGTTCGTTTTCGTGTGAAGGGATCAACAATCGAATAGTTTTCCTTTTCTATTTTTGCCGATTTAAACCCGCTCCAGGTTTCTACCTCAATGGGTGCGCCCGATGGTATCCCTGCAAGATAGGCATTTACCTCAACCATAGTATCGCCTGCCTGCACCACCGCAGCGCCAACGCATGTATCGTAAACCGTCAGGCCGATCTCCTGCACGCCACTGATGCTGTCCGTTTCGAAATAGAAAGGGAGGTAGCTGGCCTGCTTTTCATACGAGAAGTATTCCGTGGCAGGATATTCAAAATCTTCCACCGGTTCCGAAGCATAATCCCATGTCAGGGAACAATCTTCCGACACCTCTACGATAAGCCCGTCACCATAGTTTATCGGAGTTTCATGTCCGGTACCGGCATACACAAGCCCATTCCGAAGGTAAATGGTCCATTCCTCCGTGGAAATACGGGTTAGCTTGTACCAAATACCCCTGAAGGCATCCTCTGCACTTAAGGGATATTCAAGAAAATAACCGATCCAGTTTTCCTGTCCGCTGAAGAGTTGGATGGGTGTGGAAGGATCAAGGACAATACCTGTAACAGGAAGGCTTTGTTCCGTTGGAGAGTTACTATTGTATATATATCCCTGGGTGCTCACTATGAAAGGTATTTCTGAGATATCCCAAATTGGCTCATCATAGGTTAATTGAATCGGAGATGTCCCTTCCATGCTGTTCAGTTCCAAATTTTCTGGTAGTGGATTAAGATTTTCCAATAATTCTTGTGAATTATATCCTGTATTCCCCAATCTCGGCATGCTGGGAAACGAAATCCAATCATAGTTTCCGGTAAGGGTGCGGGATTCCAAATGTTCAGTAGCAATGGTGGTACCGGAGAAATACTGTTGGGCACAGTAGAGGTTTTGCTTTTCCGGGTAATATGTTAGGGATTTTCCAAAGAGGTTGTATTTCTCACTGGGGAAAAAAATTAATGTTGATTTTTGATACGCCAATCCACTATGGTAAAATTCATTTACCCCGTCATCCAGATTAAGTGATAATACTTTTTTAGAATTCAAAAGTTCCTGCTCCCTGATTACCGGTACATATAATCTATTTGCCTCCAAGTCAAAGATAAAATCGTCATCCCGGATATTATCATTAGCAATATCTAAATAAATATTCAAATCAAAAGTTCCCAATACTGATCCATTACTTATTTTGTAAACCTCACTTTCTGAGATTCCATAGATCAAATCATCGTTTGGGTTATAAAATAACTCATTGACTTTATTGAAATTATAATTCTGTGCTACATGAGATGCAGAGAATGTGGTAAGATTAATCTTGTACAAGAAAATTCCGCTTGGATCATGTCGAAAGCTATACCCAAAAAATTCATCCTCATTATATGCAAAGGTATAAGGATGTGGTACATAACAATTTCCTAATTCTGAGACACTAGTTTCACTATCTTGAAAGAAATATATTCTACTATCACACATACTTGTAAAAACAAAGTAATCTAATCCAAATAAAAAATCAAATTCCTTAACACATCCGTTTGTCGCATAAAAATGTTCTTCACCCTTTGGAGTGAGATCCCAATTGTAAATGTAAACATAACATCCGCAAGCATCGCTCCTTTCTCCTATGAATACAGTACCATTAGGACTGACAACGTATTCAAGAATGCCATTTTCAAAATTCTCTTCAGCAATAAAAACCTGTGAAGGATTACTACAACTAAATGCCATTAATTTTCCTGATACTGTTAGTCATAACCTGGACGAGCCAGAACCAAACAGGGAAAAAAAGTGTAATTTTCGGGCATGGAATTATTAACTGCAACATATAGAGAAAAGATAGCTGGAGAACTAAG
>JABMQA010001201.1 GCA_013203545.1 Bacteroidota bacterium | reverse complement strand
TGTGCAAAGGGAATGTATTTGCTATGGAAGGCAAAGCCGATACCGCTGATATGCCAGAATTCAGGTGGCTTCCCGAAATAGTCATCCTCCGGTATCAGGCGTCCTTCAGGGAATTGAACACGCCAGAACAACAGGTCATTTTCCGATGAAATATGGTTTGCGATTGTTTCTAAACTTGTTGGTGTCATAAAAACATCATCATCATCCAGATAAATAATAAATCCATTCTTTACCTGCTGCATCATCCTGTTCAGGTAAAGGTTTGGTGGAAACATAACTGTTTTTTTGCCACGAGGCACATCGGGTTGGGGATAACTTTGCTGGTCGGACAATGACACCTTTGTTTTTCTGATTTTTCTGTATGATTTCAGGTAATTCTTCGTTTCCTCATTATCCCAGGAAACGAGTATACGGATGTTATTATACGTTTGTCCGGATATGCTTTCGTAACATGTCCTGAAATAATTCGGCCTGTTGGAAGTTCGTATCAGAACATTGATTAAAGGCCGGGCACTATTGAATTTCTTTTTAAAGATTCCATTCATCTGGAAATTGACCTTAACTTTGTATCTTTATAAAGTAACATTAAATGAGCAAAACACTGGTAATAATTTTAAATCATAACCTGCCGGAATTTACGGATACGCTTTTCACAGAACTCAGCAAATACAAAAGCGACGCATATGACCTTGAAGTGATGGACAATGGATCACGAAGTGAGTTTCTTTCAAAACACACAAGCATCCGATTTGAACAAAACCTTTTTTGGGGCGGCGCGTTAAACAAGGCATTTAAAATGGTTCTTCAAAATCCTGTTTATGATTCGCTTTTATTCCTAAACAATGATATCGAAGTGAACGGTAAAATATTTGTTCAAAGCCTTCGTCATGAACTGTTCAGGAAAGACTTTGCCATTGTTTCACCATGTATTGCCGGCAAAGCAGCCCCCTGGCCTCAAATGCAGAACTGGGGCAGCAAGGGAACACGCATTGTAAAATGGATCGACAACCAGGCACCGCTTTTTCATCGCAAACTTATTGAAGCCATCGGCCAATTTGATAATCAACTTTATTTCGGCTGGGGCCAGGAACTGATCTGCCATGATGTGTGCCTTGATCATGGCTGGAAAATAGGGGTTTGCGATCATGTTTCAATTATTCACTACAAGAAACAAACATTTAGAAAGGGGCGCTTGTTTTCGCTCGATGGTCAGGAGACCGAAACAATACAGAACAAAAAAGCTGTAAGCCACGAAAATTACCAGGCCAGGTTTCGGTCCTCCTATTTTGAATATTTCCGGAAGAATCCCCTCCGATACGAAAGCTTCGAACAACTTTTCAACTACGGCAAGCATTATTCCTCTAATCATGAAGAAAATTACAAACTTAACTGGTGGAGCAAAATTTTTGTCAGTAAGAACTATTAAAATATACCATTCAATCAAGAATCTACACATTATGTTCAATTTCCTCTTTATCAAGGAGATTTGAATAATAATACACTGCCAGTTCACCAGCTTTGTATTTCATTGCAGCCATCTGTGCCATTCTTGTTACCCATCAGGTTTGATCCTTCTTATCAGGGTTCCAAAAATCCATATTTTTGGGGATCTTTGGTGTTGTCGAAAAAGGTTTACAGGTTCACGCATAATGGGTTTATGATCCTGGTAATGCCCCCGAAAAAGGGCAAAGCTGGCTTCTTTTGATAACCAGCATTCGATGGCGGTTTGCTTCTATTTCTACTTTTTCTGTTTAACCGAAATTATTAATATCAGTTGTTTATTTTAGTTCCGGGAAATTGTACTATTTGTTCTGACTATTTTCAAATCTTAACCTTGGAAATTAAGCATTTAAAACTTAAATTTGTTGTAAGCTTTTCAACTGGTTTTCCACTTTCATAAAAATGTGTACCTCATAGTCATATCCCCCCCATACTTTAAAAGGTTTTTCCGGTTTAAAAACTTTTATTGTTTTAAGTGAGCTTCGCTTTTGCAGATCGTTTAACTTAACTCTCGCATCATTCGGGCCATAATGTGCATCCCAAATAATTATACTACCATCAGGAATTTCAATTGACGACCTGCGTGCATTAAGGCCAAGTCGCTTGCATCTTGTTTTGCCATAAGGATCAATTCCTAACTCGAAAGCAACATAAGGATCAAAGTAATATAGCCCTTGTTCATCAAGATTGTTTTCGATGAGAAATGCTGTTGCCAGTTTAATTAATTTCTGTTGTTTTGTGGGTTTAAAACCATGCTGATAACTGTAAATACCAAGAAAGGAAATCGATAGAATAATGCTAAATGCTGATATTTTTCCGATGAGTTTATTTTTTTTATTTATGAATTCTGTAATTAAATTATACCCAACTAAAGCTGTAAGGGCAGCCAATGGGGTTACTGAACCCATAACTCTGTAAAGGCCCACAGAATTGCCAATACCCAGCCACCACGCAACAGAATGTGCCGATAAAAACACAATGTAAGAAACGGGGATTAATAACAGGAAATAAAAAGTTTCTGAAATTTTAAACTTATCATTTTTCCACCACTGTAATACTGATATTATCAGGCCAATAACAAATAAGATTCCCAAAGGATAGCCCAATATACTCCGGTTAATACGCGTGCTGGATACAAAATGAAAAAGTGACCCACTTCCATAAACATCTTTTGCGTGTCCGGTATAGGGCAATTTTGTAATAAGCCACCAGAAATCGTGGTAGTGGGCGTAACCTAACATACTGAATAGCCAAAACCCGAGGGTAAGCAATGGTAACGAAAGAAATTGTTTTTTCAGGCTGTAAGCCATAACAAACAGGGGGAAAAGAACGATGCTTTCAGTTCGGATGAGTGGTAAAAAAGAAAATACGATGGCTGATACGAGATACTTCTGCTTAAAAAACAAGAATATAGAAAGTAAAAGGAAAAAACTGAAAGTTACCTCTGTTAATGAAGTAAACATCAGGATAAAATAAATGGGCGTAAATAATACCATCAATATGCTGAGGGCACTGTTTTTAAGGTTCAAGTGTAATGTCAGTTTCCAAACAATCAGGGCCGTCGAAAAACCCATCATCAAATTGTAAATTCGCGCACCATTTATTCCAAATTGAGCAAAAGGTGATATAAGTATCGAAAATACCGGCTTACCCCAGTGGCTTAACAAAACACCGGGATGCTTCCATCCCCAGTGAGCAATATAGTAATGGGTAAAGTGATCGCCACCACCATAATTATTTTGGGTTAGTAAAATAAGAATAACTCCGGCAATAAAACCCGGAATTAACATAAAATAGATGGTTCGGTTATTATCAAGTAGCTTCATGTTCATGAATAATAAAATCGAGATAAATTTTTTTTAAAAAGATTCTGATTTTTATTATTTACGGGTCAACAGTTTTCTATCATTGCCCTTGAAGTAGCATTCAAATAAGCATAGCCATATTTCCTGTCGGGTTCAAGATAAGCCCCTTCAGCCCACTCATTCCAGGCATTGATAAAAATAAACTGTCTGTCGGGGGGCAGATTTTCTTCGGTATATTTAACAAGTTTTGCAAGCCATTCCTGGTAAACAGCAGGTGATGATCCATAATAAATTTTTGAATTTTTTGTTCTGGCCGTATTGTCCCACCCTGGCATAACACCTCTGAACATTGTATATGAAGGCTTCTTTTTCTGAGATGAAAAAGCTGCCATTTTTTTATAGTCAATGAACTCACCTTTGAATTTCTCAAGGTGCAACGGTACATTTGGTTTTGTGGGAACACAAAAACCCTGATGCGGAGGAAATTCCATTGCGGCATCACAACTATATTTTTGGGGATCTTTGGTATTGTCGAAAAAGGTCATTACCATTACCAGGTAAAGTCCGTTTAAACCTTGCTCGCTACAGTATGATCTCCACATTTTAGCGGTTCTCCTAAAGTCGGGAAAAAGTCCGGGGCGGTAAATCAGCAAAACGGGTTTTCCATCGATCCTGATGTATCTTTCGTCGCGAAATGCAGTAATAGCATCTTCAATAAAACCCCTATTTTCGTCATCATCATGTGTTTGGTCTAACAAAACCCCGCCCTTTTCCCTCTCACCGTCCCAGCGAACAGTCCAGGGTTCGTTGGCCCAATGCAGGCAAAATGGGATATCCAGATCTTTGTTGGATAAAAACAGGTTGAACGGATCACGCATTACAGGTTTGTGCTCCAGGTAATAGTGATGAAAACAAAAACCATATATTCCATATTTATTGGCCAGTTCAATCTGTCGCAACAGGACTTCCTTCAACCGCAAATCGTAAAATCCCAGTTCTCCCGGCAACTTTGGCTGATGGTGCCCCTGAAATAGCGGAAGGGCGCGGCTTACATTGTGCCATTCGGTAAAACCTTTGCCCCAGAACCTGCTGTTTTCCTCAAAGGGATGATACTGGGGCAGGTAAAAGGCAATGGGTTTAAGAGACGAATCGGGTATTATTGGGAACTCCTCCTTTTCATGTTCGGGCTGGTTTTCGGGTGGTTCATATGGGGAATCTGAAAACATTTCTTCATTTCCTTTCGAATTGATTTGCTGCCTCATAATATTGTCAGAAGTGCCTGCAGGGGAAGGGCTTCTCAAAAAAATGCCTGCATACCTTTTTTTCAGGAAATCTTTAACCGTTTTTCTTAAATTCATTTTATATCACAATTTTACGATTCATGGTCAGTCGTTGTAATCGTTCTGGTAAGCCGGATGACCAAAATGATCCTGCAGGGAAGCAGCAAAACTAAGGCCGGCTGTTTTTGGGAGATGGAGGGAGATGAATATAAACAAGGAAAAATTATCGCAAAAAAATTCTTTTAATCCGGGTCAGGAGATTATTTTCAAC
>JABMQA010000106.1 GCA_013203545.1 Bacteroidota bacterium | reverse complement strand
CCGGATATAACTATCGAATTTATCCGTCGTTTTGGGGATATTATTTAAAATGCTTCACTTAGCTGTTATAATGGCCATCAATGACCACCAATGATCATCTATAGACAAAATATTTCACTTCTCACAAAAAACGCCACGAAAATAAATACGAAGACATTTCACTATTTATCCGGTCACAGCATTTATCAGGTATACACAGTTTACATATTTTCAATGTTTTAACATTATTTTTGGATTTCATTTGTGATAGGGATTGTTTTTTAATTACTTTTGCCGCACGTGAGCATAAATTAAGAAGGACTTTATTAGAACAGCCAAACGCCCATTCTATGTTATTTCCCACTTCATTTATCTCCAGGAATTTAATCAATATTTTATTTAATTTTATTTTTTTTATTATGAACATTTTTGTTGCCAACCTGAATTTTAAATTTCAGGAAGAAGATTTAAGAGAAGCCTTTGAAGCTTATGGCGAAGTAGATTCAGCCAGAGTTATTACTGATCGCAATACTGGCAGGTCAAAAGGTTTTGGCTTTGTTGAAATGTCAAATGAAGACGAAGCTCAACGTGCGATCGAAGGATTGAACAACTCCGAAGTAGAGGGAAGAAATCTGGTGGTTAAAGTTGCTGAGGAAAGATCTGAAGAACGCAGATTTACAAACAGACGTCCACCGAAGAGATATTAATGAGTGGAACGAAAAAAAAAGGCAGGTTTAAAACCTGCCTTTTTTTATTTTATCACCTTCTGGTCCAGCCTGGATCGAAGTTTTTTACTCACCAGTTTCGTACTTACCAATAATGCGCCAGTGGCAAATTCACCGGACTATTCAGAAAAAAAAACCGCCTGCCTTACAACTCATACCGGAAAATTGTACTTTTGTACATAGTTTAATCAATCAAAATTATATCAACTATGAAAACAATTGTGAAATTTTTCGGACTGATGATGCTTCTTTTTGTTGTACCATCAATTTTTGCCCAGGAAATGACCTTACAGGATTTTATGGATGAAGCCGACCAGAACCTGAAATCAAAGAATTATCGTGAAGCCGTTAATTCCCTGCAGATGGCCATCAACGAAATTAATAAACTGATGATCGACCAGGTGCGTGAGTCGATGCCAACCGAGGTAGATGGTTATAAAGCAAAAGAAGGTGACGACGAAAGTAGCGGAACCTCGGCTATGGGTATGTTTGGCGGAGGACTGTCAGTGGAAAGAAACTATTACAAAAGCCCCAACGATTGGGATAACTACTTTAAGCTTTCCGTAATGGGAAATTCGCCGCTTCTGGCATCGGTAAATATGATGCTCTCCAATTCGATGTACCTTTCGGGAACCGGGAATAAAGTGATAAAAATAGGCACCAGAAAAGGTCTCCTGTCTGATGAAGGCGATGGAGCGTTTAAATTCCAATTGCCACTCTCCAACTCCCTGATATCGATCGATGGATATGGCTTTGCCTCTTCAGGGGATTTTATGAAAATTGTGAATGGCATCGGAATGGAGAAACTGGCCGCTGCACTTGGTGAGTAGTAATATTTATTCAAAAAAAATATGATCAAAAAATTAAAACTGATAATTCTAATTGCAGCAATTTTCCTGGGTGGAAATATCGTTGGACAGGATTGCAATTTTTATTTTCCTACAGACGAGGGCTCTGTGGTTGAACAAACTTTTTATAATAAAAAGGGCAAGCCCGAATCGGTTCAGATACAAAAAGTACTGGAAAAAAAAGACATTCCGGGTGGAATGGCTGTGGTAGTGGAACAAACCTTCAAGGACAGTAAAGGTAAAAATGAGGACATGAAGGCAGAATTTGAGCTGAAATGTCAGGACGGAAAATTTTTCCTGAACATGGATGATTTTACGAAGGGGATGAACCTGGAGTCCTATGAGGAATCACCTGAAATGGAAGTGACCATGGATACCGATGAAATTTATTTTCCATCCGATATGAAACCCGGCGACATATTACCTGATGCCAGCATAAAAGTGAGTGTTGCAACAAATGGTTTCACCATAATGAATATGACAATTAACCTTAAAAACAGGAAAGTCCTGGCACAGGAATCGATCACGGTTCCTGCCGGTACCTTTGATTGCTTTAAAGTTTCTTTTGATACCGAAACCAAAGCCATCGTAAAAGTTAAGATTTCAACCGTTCAATGGCTGGCCGAAGGGGTAGGTATGGTGAAAAGCGAAAATTACGATAAAAGGGGAAACCTTGATAACTATACGGAAATGACAAGGCTGGAGAGGTAGTTTTTTTATCTCGAAATATTATGGAAAACTATTTTTATAAGTTCAGACAAAACATTATCGGTATCGACCAAAGCTTTATTTCACCTTGTGGTGAGAAGAAGATCCTTTATGGCGACTGGATTGCCAGCGGCAGGCTGTATGCACCCATCGAGGAAAAGTTATCATACAAGTTTGGCCCTTTTGTAGGCAACACACACACCGAAACAAGTGAAACCGGCACCCTGATGACCAATGCCTATCACCTGGCCCAGAAAAAGATCAAGAAGCATGTTAATGCAGGTCCCAACGACGTGATCATCACCGCCGGATCGGGGATGACCACTGTTGTGAATAAATTTCAGCGAATTCTCGGATTTAAGGCCATGCAAAAGGTTGATGCATTGATCCGTATTCCTGACGAGGATCGACCGGTTGTTTTCATTACACACATGGAGCATCACTCCAACCACACCTCCTGGTTCGAAACCATTGCCGATGTTGTACAATTGAAACCCGATAAGGATCTCCTTGTAGATCTGGACGAACTCCGCAGTGAACTGGAAAAATACAAGAACAGGAAAATGAAGATTGGCTCTTTTACTGCCTGCTCCAACGTTACGGGAATTTCAACGCCTTATCACCAGATGGCCAGGATTATGCACGAAAACGGCGGATTGTGCTTCATCGATTTTGCAGCATCGGCGCCTTATGATGATATGAATATGCACCCTGAGGATCCCATGGAAGCGCTGGATGCCATCATGTTTTCGCCGCATAAGTTTTTAGGGGGCCCGGGTACTTCGGGCGTCCTGGTTTTTAATGCATCCATTTACCAGAGTAAAGTGCCTGATAATTCGGGGGGCGGCACGGTTGACTGGACCAACCCATGGGGAGAATTCAAATATATCGACGATATCGAACTTCGGGAAGATGGCGGTACACCTGGATTTTTGCAAACCATTAAAACAGCCCTCTGTATTGAACTGAAGAACCAGATGGGTGTGGAGAATATTAAAAAGCGCGAAGATGAAATGGTGAAGATCGCGTTTGAAGAGATGTCTAAAATTTCAGGCATCCACATTCTTGCTAACAATGTTCACGACAGGCTTGGCGTGATCTCCTTTTATATCGATGACCTTCATTTTAACCTTGCCGTAAAATTGCTCAACGATAAATTTGGTATCCAGGTTCGTGGTGGTTGTGCTTGTGCCGGCACCTACGGGCATTTCCTGCTTGATGTGAGCTTTGATAAATCAAAGGAAATTACCGATCTCATCAATCATGGGGATCTGACGCAGAAGCCCGGATGGATAAGACTTTCACTGCATCCCACCATGACAGATGATGAACTGTACTTTGCCATAGATGCCATTGAAAAAGTACAGCAAAACCATAAATCGTGGGCAGTAAATTACATCTACAACAATAAAACCAACGAATTCCGTCACAAGAATGAGCCGGAGGATAGGTCTTTCCAGATAAGGGATTGGTTTAAACTCTGATCATGCGGTATCATTTGAGGAGGCGCTGGTTTGTTGCTTGCCCATAATGCCAGTCAACAGGGCAAATACAGGTTTTAACGATTCAACCATGCCGGCAGTAAATATAAAGGAAACCAAAGAAGATTATATGGTTGCGAACAAAATGTAAATGTAAAAAAGGGGTACCTGATGGTATCCCTTTTTTTATGACCTCAATTCAAATAGGGATATTTCAGGCAAAATGCCAACCCTGCCGGGATATCCAATGGTTCCCAGGCCCCGGTTAACATAAAGATATTGCATAATGCCGGATGAGGCCTGATTTTCGTACAACCCGGCCCAATGCTTGTAAATGTATTGTGCAGGGCTCCATTTAATTCCCTTGAATTCGAACCCAAACTGAAAGCCGTGGGTATGGCCTGTAAAGGTAATGTCGA
The DNA here is from genome assembly GCA_013203545.1 of Bacteroidota bacterium. GTDB lineage: Bacteria > Bacteroidota > Bacteroidia > Bacteroidales > 4484-276 > JABMQA01. Next base: position 1,468 of record JABMQA010000106.1, on the reverse strand, counting down.
TATCCGGGTACTCTTTTTTGATGATTTCTTCCCAATGTGACGGATCGTGTGAGAGCAAGAGTTTTACAGGCGCATGTTCGGCACCGGCGAGTGCATCTTTAACATTTCCGTATTTCGGGAACCTCCCGAATGCGCCCCAATTCTCAACACCAACTACTGCAATCTGTTCGCCATTAATGTCGATCAACTCATTTTGGTTGTTGAGTAATTTCCAGCCAAGCCGTTTGTAGAAATCGTAAAGATCAATCATATTTTGTGCTTTCGCTTCCTTGGATGGCCATCGGGTATAATCACCGTAATCGTGGTTGCCCAGTGTTGCAAATATCCCGTGCTTAGCCCTGAGTTGTGAAAGGATATCTTCAAATGGAAAGGCTTCTTCGGTCTTGTAATTCACCAGGTCACCGGTAAAAAAGATTATATCCGGATTCAGGTTATTAACCCTTCTCACAGCCTCCTCCAGCGCAGTTTTAGAGGCCCAGCCACCCAGATGGATGTCGGATAACTGAATGATTTTCATTCCATCGAAGTTGCGCGGTAGTTTCGGGAGCGGGATAATCAGGTGGTGAACCTTAAAATCATACACCCACTTGAGCATTCCTGTGAACAAACCGCCAAATAAAATGCCTCCGGTTATCAATCCTGATTTTTGAAGAAACTGGCTCCTGGTGATTTTTTTTCCGGGTTGGGTTGATTTCTCAATGGATTTGATCTTGGCTGCCTTGAAATGTATAAACCGGATACCCCGGATAAAATCAGCGAAGGCCAAAAAAAGGATCGGGATAATCTTGGATGCATAAGCTATGAAAATAAAACCCAGTAAATACAACTTCACCGGGCTTTCCCATGAATCTTCCCGGATGATCAAAAAATATGCAGTAATCCCTACTAAAAATAAAAACGGTAGCCAGTATGCGACGCTAAGCAGGTATCTGAAAAATCGTTTTCTTGTGGAAATCCAATGTTGGATAGATTTCCAAAGGTACAGGTCACCTAAAAACAGGATCGCAAGAAACGGGAACCTATTGGCATTTTTTGGATACAGATCAAGTACAACCAGATAAGCAAGGACCAGAAATACAAGTAAACCAAGAATTCTTAAAGCTTTTTTCATTAACCCGGAACATTAAGCAATAGATAACAATCTTTTCTCAGTTTTGTTGTCGCTTGCTTAAATCAGGTGAGCAACGAATTCCACTTGTTTGATTTTAGCAATTTTAAATAGCCCTGTCCTTTAGGTCAGGGACTGCAGTTTCAAGAATGCCCCCTAAAGAAAAATCCAGAAAAATTTTAATTTTAAAATAAATTTTTCTGGATTTTTCCTTGATTAGCATTGATTAGCATTGATTTATTGGTTCCCTGCCCTATAGAGACTGTGTGAAAACAATTTGAAAATTGACTGGCACCGGGATTTATCCCGGTGGACAGAATTGCAAAATTTTACTGGGCTTTAGCCCAAATAACTCATTTT
>JABMQA010001200.1 GCA_013203545.1 Bacteroidota bacterium | reverse complement strand
CTGTCCCAATTACCAAAAGGGATGTATTATTTAAAGCTCATCGACATTAAGATACTGGATGTAAAGAAAATTGTAATCAATTAAAAATAACCTGAAAATGAAAAAATATCTACTCATTATTCTGTTAATCGGATTGAACGCAGCTATACTGGCGCAGGCGCCACATGCCTTCAACTTCCAAACCATCGTCCGCAACGAATCCGGTCAGGTAGTACCTTTACAGGATGTTACCCTACTATTCTCAATCCGACAGGGCAATCCTACGGGTGAAATCGTTTATCAGGAACAACACATGGTGGCCACCAATTCGCAGGGATTGATAAACCTGTCCATCGGAACCGGTGAAGTGCTGGTGGGGGCTTTCGACCAGATCAACTGGCAGAAGGGCGACTTCTGGCTCGAAGAACAAATCGACATCGGCAATACCGGAAACTTCCAGGTTTTTGGAACAGTGCAGCTACTGAGTGTACCTTATGCCAAACATGCCAATACATCCGGCAACGGCATACAATCCATGACCACGGAAGAACGTGATGCGCTTGAAGACCCAAATGTAGGCATGCAAATTTTCAACATCACAACCAACTGCCTCAACTACTGGAACGGCACCAACTGGTTTGAAGCCTGTGGAGAATGTACCCCACAACCCAGCACTTCTAATGCAGGCCCTGATCAGACATACCTGGATAGTACAACCATCGTCCAATTAGCTGCAAACACGCCGACCGTTGGTGAAGGTGTCTGGGAAAAAATGAGCAGTTATCCCGGTTCCTTTGAGGATGCAACCGATCCCAATACAAAATTCCACGGCACGCATTGCAGAACTTACTACCTGAAGTGGATTATCTCCACAACCTGCGGCTCCAAATCGGATTATATGAAGGTTACTTACGACAACACCCCTTCCGAAGCACATGCCGGACAGGATACCATTGTAAATACCGGGGATACCACCATCCAACTCAATGCCCTGTCACCCGAAAACGGCATTGGCGAATGGACTATCATTTCCGGTACAGGTGGCACTTTTGCCGACTACAACGACCCGAACACTGAATTTACCGGCCTCGCCTGTACGATCTATGAACTGGCCTGGGCTGTATCCACCGAATGTGCATCCAACACTGATACTGTTGGAATTGAGTTTTACGCCATTCCTACCCAAGCAGATGCGGGAGAAGATATCACCATCAACGATGATAATTTGAGTGTTGTGCTTGCTGCCAATCAACCCGTGGTTGGAACTGGTACATGGATAATTTTATCCGGCGAAGGCGGCACATTTGATGATGACAACAATCCAACCGCAACCTTTACCGGCCAACCCTGCACAACATACCAGTTGATATGGGAAATATCCACAGCCTGCGAAACATCTACCGACACCGTTATGGTTGATTTCTTTACCATTCCCACACAGGCAGATGCAGGTGAAGACCAGTTAGGTCTGTCCGGTTCATGGACGACACTCGCTGCCAACACGCCTGAAATTGGTGAAGGATTATGGGACATTATTCAAGGTGAGGGCGGGCAGGTTATCAATCCAGATGATCCAAATTCCATCTTTCTTGGACAAACCATGCAGCTTTATGTTTTGGATTGGCAAATTTCTACGCCATGTGATACAACAAGGGATGAAATACAAATTAGCTTTGGGTTTACACCATTCCAGGAATGTGGCGATACACTTACTGATTTAAGAGATGGAAAGCAATATATGACAGTATTAATTGGTGAACAATGCTGGATGGCGGAGAATTTGAATGTTGGTGAAAGGATTGATGGAATTGAAGATATGACAGATAATGGTGCAATTGAAAAATATTGTTATGATAATAATCCGACCAATTGCAATGTTTATGGAGGGCTATACCTATGGGCTGAGATGATGCAATACACTACAGGTTTGGTAGTTCAGGGAATATGCCCATCAGGGTGGCATATTCCAAGTGATTTTGAGTGGAAATTACTGGAAGGTACAGTGGATAGTCAATATCCTGTTGGTGACTCGGTTTGGAATGATACAGGATTTATTGGATTTGATGCCGGCGGTAACCTGAAAGAGGTTGGTATGACACATTGGAACAGTCCAAATATAGGAGCGACAAACATAAATAATTTTACGGGTCTCCCGGGTGGCCACAGACATACTGATGGTGGATTTCAAAACATTGGGAACACTGCTCCCTTCTGGAGTTCAACCAAGTACAGTTCTACTTCTGCTTGGTACCATGGCTTGGATCGTAGTTTTGCGCAGATTTACCGCAATCTTAACCTTCTTAATGGTAACTACGGGTTGTCGACTCGATGTGTATTAGATGGAAGCACTCCCGCAAATCAGCCCCCTAATCATCCATCAATTGCTCATCCTGAAAATGGAAGTTCAAATATCTCAATCGATACAAGTTTATCCTGGTTTTGCACAGACCCCGATGGCGATCCTTTAACCTATGATATTTATCTTGGTAATGAAGCTACACCACCACAAGTTGCAACTGGCATTTCAGATACATTTTTTACTCCCGTAACGTTGGATTACTCCACTCTATATTATTGGAAGATTGTAGCACATGATGATCATGGGAATACAACTGAGGGAGAAATGTGGTCGTTCACAACTGGCAATGGTGTTTGGGATTGTGGAG
>JABMQA010001199.1 GCA_013203545.1 Bacteroidota bacterium | reverse complement strand
TTTAGCTCATCTTACCGGTTTCATCAAACCATGCTTAAAAGTGTAGCATATTTTGTTGTATTGATGATGATATTTTTTGCTTTTGAATCCTGCTCCAGAAAGAAAAATTCATTTACTAGAAGGGTTTACCATAACTTAACAGCACATTACAATGCTTATTGGAATGGGAATGAAAGTTTTAAGGAGGGTGTTGCTGAATTAGAAAAAAATGTTAAGGACAACTATACTTTGATTTTGCCGGTTTACAAATATGGGACTGAGCAGGATGCCCAATCCATTTTTCCAAACATGGACCGTGCTATGGAAAAAGCTTCCAAGGTAATTCAGAGTCATTCGATGTATTTTAAAAGGAAGGAGTACGTCAGGTGGATTGACGATAGCTATATGCTGATAGGTAAAGCCTATTTCTATAAAAAGGAATTTTCGAGTGCCCGCCGGACATTTGAATTTATTACCAACCGGTTTGCCAAGGACGACAGCCGGTACGAGGCTGAATTGTGGTTGGCCAGGACGTACAATCAAACCGAAGAATTTGAAAAGGCTGTTTCGATGCTGGACAACCTCAACAGCAGTTTGAGAAGTGAAAAGGCCCCTGCCAGCCTTGAAAAAAATTTCACAAAAGTATATGCCAATTATTTTATTTTGCAGCAGGATTATGAACCTGCCATCAAATATTTGCAGCGTGCCATCGAAATCAACACAAAAAAGAAGGATAAAAACAGGCTTAGGTTCATTCTGGCCCAGATTTACCAGGAATTGGGCGATCTGCAGGAAGCGGCCAAATTGTACCAGCTTGTTATTAAAAAGAACCCTACCTACGAGATGTCCTTTAATGCTAAGATCAACCTGGCAAAAACCTATGATGCAAAGGCAAGCAACAGAAGTATGATCGTAAAAAAGCTCAACAAAATGCTTAAGGATTCAAAAAACGAAGAGTATCGCGATCAGATTTACTTTGCACTGGCAGAAATTTACCTTAAAGATAAGGATGTTAAAAAGGCCATCGAATATCTCACATTATCCGTTTCAACAAGTGTATCGAATGACTATCAAAAGTCGTTGTCGGCATTAAAACTGGCTGAAATCCATTTTGACAAGCAGACCTATTCGCTGGCTCAGGCCTATTTTGATACCACCATGCAGTTTCTCCCGCTTGAATATCCGAACTATGATGAACTGAAAGATAAAACCGAGACACTAACCGAGCTCATCACCAATTTAACAATAGTCCAGGATCAGGATAGCCTGCAAAACCTTGCCCGGATGCCTGAGGAGGAAAGGAATAAAGTTATAGATGCCTTTATAAAGAAAATCGCAGAAGAGGAAGCCAGACTACAGGCCGAGGAAGTGGAAAGGCAACGTACCCTTTCGATGCTCGAACAAACCAACCGCCAACAAAACAGGGCCATTCAGCAATCGGGTGGATGGTATTTTTATAATCCTTCTTCTGTAAGTTTTGGATACACCGAATTTCAGAAAAAGTGGGGCCGGAGAAAACTAGAAGATCTCTGGCGGCTGAGCAGTAAACAGATTGTCGCGGATTTTGGGGATGAGGAGGAAGACCTTGCAGCAAGTGATTCGTTAGCCACCGACAGTACCCTGGTGGTGGAAACCGATCCGAAAAAGAGGGATTTTTATCTCCAGGATTTACCCATGACCGAAGAGAAACTGGTGGAGTCCAATGCCTTAATCGAAGAAGCCATTTATATAATGGGATTCATCTACAAGGATGGTCTGAAAGACAATGAAAAATCAATAGAAACACTGGAACTACTGATCGAACGGTTTCCTGCAACGGAGCATGGCCTCCAGGTTTATTACCAGCTGTACAAAAACTGGGAAGAGGTGCCGGATGACGAAAGGGCCCTTTATTACCGAAATATGATCGTCAGGGATTTTCCTGATAGTGACTATGCAAGAATCATCATCGACCCTAATTATAACCTTGTGCTCCAGGCACAACGCAATGCGGCAAAAAACTTTTATGAAGATACTTACAGTGCCTATTTGAATAACCAATTTTATATGGTTGTTAATAATTATAATGAAGCTGTTGAAAAGTATCCTGAAAGTAACCTGCTTTCAAAATTTGAAATGCTGAAAGCGCTTTCGGTGGGACAGATTCAAAACCTTGACAGCCTTGCAGTTTCACTTGAGTACCTTATCGCAACCTATCCTGACAGCGAGGTAAAACCCCTGGCCGAAGACATTTTATCGAGGCTCCGCAGGGATGAATCCGGGAATTTAGTGATTAGTGAGCAACCCACCGGAGGAGACGAAATAGCCGGGAAGGTGGTTGGGGAAGAAGAAAATATTATAACCCCATACCTCATTAACCTGAATACCGTTCATTTCTTTTTGTTTATTGTTGATGGTTCAAAAACCAATATCAATGCCTTAAAAATCCGTTTGTCCGATTTTAATTCGAAATATTACCGGACCTTGTCTCTTAAAATCAATAGCATAATTTTCAAGAACGAGTTGCAGATGATAACTGTTGGAAATTTCGAAAACGCTGAAAACGTTATGGATTACCTCCGGGCAGTTACCGAAAATCCCTATATCCTGGCACAACTTGAAGGTACCAGCTATGAAAGTATGGTAATTTCTGTGGATAACTATCCGATATTGTATCGGGAGAAAGATCTGGAAGTTTACAAATCCTTCTTCAAATCCACATATGGGGTTGAATAATAAATTATTTCATTATTTTCGCAAGAAAATGTTTTTTGGAGAAAAAAGACAAAAAATGGCAAAATCAAATGGATTAGAGAGTTCCCCGTCGATAAACTTCCTGGGAACTGGTACCTCCATAAAGGGGAACATTACATCAAACGGTGATTTCAGGATCGATGGAACGCTTAATGGTTCAATAAATTCTAAAGGCAAGGTTGTTATCGGTGCATCAGGAATTGTTGATGGTGAAATTATTTGTCAGAATGCCGATATTTCAGGTAAAATTACGGCGAAAGTTGTTGTTCATGAGTTGCTTACGCTTAAATCGTCAGCCAATCTTAGCGGCGATATTTTTACAAAAAAACTTGCCATCGAACCAGGCGCAAAATTCTCAGGTACCTGTAACATGGGTGATATCCCCAACCGGGAAGTCATCGTGAATAATGACAATGAAGGACTCCGAAAAAAAGAAAAAGCAATTATCTAACTATGCCAGGTACACAGGCATGGGCATGCAAATGCTGGTAATTATTGCCGCTGGTACATTTGGAGGATACAAGCTCGATGTGTGGATGGATAACAAATTTCCTGTATTTCTGGTAGTTTTATCATTACTCTCCGTAGTCATAGCAATTTATAATGCAATAAAGGATTTTATTAAATAATTACAACTTTTTCGAATGAATCCTGAACCCATCAAAAAAATTTACCACCGGTTTATTACGAGCACAGTAATTCTGGCCATCATATTATCAGCTGTTTATTCAATTTTGCTGGTGGCCATTCCCAGGGCATATCTTTCGCCGGCAATCCCCTGGACCATTATTTTTTTTCTGATTATAACCCTGGGTATATTTTACCTGCAACTAAAAGTGAGTTTGAGAAAAACAAGCCGTTTTGCCAATTTTTTTATGCTTGCTACCGCAGGAAAATTAATACTATTCCTACTCATCATCATAAGTTATTCCTTTATTTATCGGGCCGATGCCATAAATTTCATTGTGGCTTTTTTCGTAATTTACCTGGTTTTCACAGTTTACGAGGTGATTCAAATTCTTAATATTCAACAAAGAATTAAGGAACTCACCAAAAAAAACGGTTAAAGCTTTTAAAGGTATTCTTGAGATGATAACCGGCGCATAAATTCTTTGCATTTCTTTTTACAAATCCCGAAATTTGTAATTCCTGTTGTTAATTCCTATATTTGTCATCAAATAAAAATCAAATAGATATGAAAACAATTTACAGTTTGCTACTTGTATTTCTGATCGCGTTTTCGAATATTGCCATTGCTGATGAAAATCTGTTGAATGTTGGCGGATTTGTGTATGAACATGAAAATACCAACCCCGTACCGGGCTACATGGTTACAATAAAGATAGAGGGATCCAATCTTTTTAATGGGTATTTTAACGAGGTATTTACCAATGAGGACGGTTATTATTCCGATGAGATCACCTTACCGGAGTTTATATTACAGGGCGAAGTGATCCTGTCAACCATCGACTGCAACGGAGAGGTCATTTCCATTCTCTACTTTTTTTCTCCTGAGAATATGAATATCGAGCACAATTTTATCCTTTGTGATGAACCCTACAACGATTGTGAGGCCTATTACACCTGGTGGCCAACGGATGTGCCACTTACCATACAGTTTATGGATTTCTCCTGGTTTGATCCGGATGTGTGGAATTGGGATTTTGGTGATGGTACCACGGCCAATGAACCCAATCCTGTCCACACCTATGCTGAATCCGGAGTGTATGAAGTATGCCTCACCATTATTGAAGGTGATTATTGTATGGATACATACTGCGAGGCTGTGGTTGTAAATGGAAACCCAAACGCGTGTCATGCTGATTTCTGGTGGACACCGATGGAGGAATTGTTTGTGCAGTTTCACAACAATTCCTTTCCGGAGAATGCTGAATATGTATGGTTATTTGGTGACGATGGAACATCAACTGAGGTTAATCCGCTGCATCAATACCTGCAGCCGGGTGTTTATGAGGTGTGCCTGATAATGTTTAATGAAGAATTGAATTGTGAGGATATGACATGCTACGAATTATGGGTTGGAACCAACAATTATTGCCAGGCTTATTTTGAATGGGAACCATTGCCGGATAGTCCGTGGACCATCCAGTTTTATGATGAATCGATTATTCCTGATGCAATAAATTACCTGTGGGAGTTTGGAGATGGATCCACTTCCTCAGCACAAAATCCGTTGCATTTCTATGAGAATTCAGGTATTTTCGAAGTTTGTCTAACAATTTTCAATGATGCAGGTTGTGAGGATACGTTTTGCCAGGAAGTTAATATTGAAGGTATTCCTGGAGGATTATCAGCATCGTTTGAAATTGGGCAGGATCCAAATAATTTACTAACATTACATTTTTGGGATACTTCAACCGGAAATCCGGGACAATGGTTCTGGGATTTTGGAGACGGCAATACCTCTGAGGAGCAAAATCCGGTTCATACATATGAAAACCAGGGCGCTTATAATGTCTGCCTTACCATATGGGGTGAGGATGGCGAATCAGACACTTGGTGTTTGGAAATTCTATTGGATGGCTCTATGATTTCATCTGTCAGTCACCTTGTCAAAACTTCTCAATTGTTGAAGGTTTATCCCAATCCTGCAAATCAGTTTATTTCTATGAAATTTATGCAGGATACGGAAACCGTTGCGAACGTAATGATAAATGACCAGTTTGGGAAGCAGGTTTTGCTCGTAGAAAAAACATTATCATCAGGTGAGAATAGTATGAGTATTGATGTTCCTGATCTGCCGGCAGGAGTATATTTCATCCGATTGAACAACGCATCTGACCCTAGAACCGGAAAATTCGTGATTGTTAGGTAGGGCATGTTTAATCCATTTACGGAATTTTGATAAATCAATGTTTGCTTTCATCAATCTCCCGATTTAAACAAAGTGGCAAAAGAAAACCATACATCTGAATGGGAATATCCTGTAATTGCTATCCGTGAGGTAATTCGTAATGCCGTTATCCACCGAGACTATTCGCTAAGCGGGAAAGATATTAAAATTGCGATTTTTGATGATAAAATTGAAATAACAAGTCCGGGCAAACTATTGCCGTCCGTAGATTTTAGCGATATGGAAGCTGGTCAGTCTGATATTAGAAATAAAATATTAGCACCTGTTTTTAAACGACTTGGTATTATTGAGCAATGGGGGTGGTCTTAAAATAATTTCCGCAGAACTTCAAAAATACCCAGAAATAGGGTTGGATTTGAAAGAGTCAGGCATTGCTTTCCAGTTAATATACATAAGGAAGGACCTAAAATTGCAGCAAGAGTTAGCAACAAGGCGAAGCCCATTGCACATTTAGTCACATTTGGTTTTTTCTTGAAACACTGGCCAATCAATGAAAAACCAAAAGAGCTTAAATTGGGACTGACGCTAATAAAGTACATGTAATAATGACAGAAAACATTAACTTTGGTTTCAGGTTTACTAAAAATTCAAATAGATGAAATTTAAAAATCTTTTGCTTGGAATTGCCATTTTAATAGGTTTTTATAGCAACACACTTTATGGCCAGATAACCCGAGGCGCCCAACCCGGCGAATTTTACCTCTCTACAACTTGGTATATAGACAATTATGGTAATATTCATTATGCCATATTCCGTTCTACTGACAACGGATCAACCATTACAATGCAATATGAAAGTAGTACAAACTCACCTCTTGGAAATATGAGTATAGGTAAAGTACTAGGAGATGCAACTTCCGGTGCAATTTATAACTATGAAAATGAGCTTTGGATTAGTTTTGATTATGGGGAGAACTGGGAAATTCAAGAATATTATGGGCCTAATGGAAGATTTACAAGTGGATGTATTGATGGTGAAATTTATAAATGTTGTGTAAATGTACAAGGAACCATCTGGAGAAGTGAAGATTATGGTGGTGAATTTGTAGAAGTTACTGACAATGCTAGATATATCTTAGAAGTAGGAAATAATTTAGGAAATGTATTTGGCTTGGATGGTTCACCAGGTATCGGATTCAACTTACATTTTAGTTCTGATTTTGCGCAAAATTTTGTAAATATTCCCATTGATAGTACAATTGCTTTTTGGGCACCTATTGGACTATATCCACAAATTAGTAGGGGAACAGAAGTAGGCGAAATTTATATTGTTTCATGGTGGTTAGATTCAAAATATAAAATATTCCACAGCATTGATAGTGGTTACAACTGGACAGAAAAATATGAATCTGAATTTATTGATCTTTATTATTGGAGGATTCAATATACTGCTGGAAAGGCAGCTGGTTCTTTTTATGTGATGCGTAGCAGGTTTAATGAAACTGGAGATCATGTGTGGCTCTATATTGATTACAGTAATGATTACGGGCAGACTTTTACTACTTATTTTCATGATCTTGATTCAGCCATTACTGGCATCAAATCTCCTGAAACTGTTAATATTGATTTCTCAAACTATCCCAATCCATTTAGTGAATTCACTACATTTTTGTTTAAATTACCTGACAACTGCAACAATCCCAAATTAAATATTTACAACTTACAAGGTGCCATTATCAGACAGTTCGATATTACCAATAAAAGTACACAACTTTGGTACGGTGAAGACAATAAAGGATACCATGTGTCAAAAGGGATATATCTTTTTAATATTCAATATAACAATTTTTCTTCCAATTTAAAAAAATTATTACTAATTCATTAAATACCTATTTAATTATGAAAAAATTAATTTCACTATTTGTTGTGCATTTCCTTTTAAGCAGTATCCTTTTTTCCCAGGAGTGGATTCCCTTTACAAAACCAACCCCTGAATCACCAATTATTGATCTTATTGATTCGGATAATGAACGTGTAGAATTCTATGTGGAAGTTTGTGGTATGCATAAAACAGAACTAATGGAAGAAGGGGAAAGTTTTTAAAGAATAGAAATACCCAGCGCCGGTAAAATGTCAGAAACAGGAAATCCTGAACTTCCTTATATCAGACAACTAATTGCCATACCGGAATGTGATGATATAATACTTAATGCAAACATTACTGGCCAAACTGATTTTGATGATTATAATATCTATCCAGCAACCGACTATGAGGAAGTTCACAATCCTGATACGACAGTTTATGTTGAGGAAATATTTACTAAAGATACTGCTACATACAGTCAAACCTTTATAAAACACTTTTTAGGATAGTCATTCATTTCATACTACCTTTAGTGGTTAACTTAACATTAGTTTTTTTACAATGATAACACCCACTTACCTTAAGCCTGGAGATACCATTGGGATTGTTTCCCCGGCAAAAAGCATTGTTCCGGATGTGATTACCATGGCAACGGCAATTTTTGAAAATGCCGGATTCAAGGTCAGGCTCGGCAAACACGCTACCGGATCTTACCATCAGTATGCCGGAACCGACCTGCAGCGTGCAGCAGATTTTCAGGAGATGTTGGATGATGCTTCCGTTAAATTGATTTTGTGTTCACGCGGAGGGTATGGATCGGTAAGAATTATTGATAAACTTGATTTCGGAGGTTTCAAACGGTCACCAAAGTGGATTGCCGGGTATAGCGATATCACCATTTTCCATTCGTATGTTTATTCGATGTTTGGTGTTGAGGGCATACACTCGGTTATGCCTTTGGATTTTATTCGTGTTAATGATCCGGGTAGATCTGTGCAATATTTAATTGATACCATTCAGGGAAAACATTTGAACTATAGCTTCAATAGTCATCCTCTCAACCGAAAGGGAAATGCAAAGGCAGTACTGGTGGGAGGGAACCTATCCATTTTATGTAGTCTGTTGGGGAGCAAAGGTGACCCCGATACAGATGGCCGCATATTGTTTATTGAAGATGTCGGAGAAAACCTTTACCGCCTCGACAGAATGATGTGGACTTTAAAAAGGGCAGGGAAACTTGATGGACTTGCGGGACTGGTTGTTGGCGGATTAACTGGTATGACAGATAATGATATAAAATTTGGATTGACGGCCGAAGAAATTGTTGCGGAAGCAGTTGCGGCATACGATTATCCGGTTTGTTTTAATTTCCCTGCCGGGCATCAAAAGCAAAATTTCCCATTAATCCTGGGCCGGGAGCTTGAATTTGAAGTGCAAAAAAATATATCCCTTAATTTTAATTCCCATAATCATGAGTGATCATAATGAACTTGGTAAAAAAGGTGAGGAACTTGCCGAAAAGTTTCTCAGAAACAATGGTTACGAAATCATTGAACGAAACTGGCGCTTTGGCAAAGATGAGATCGACATCATCGCCATGGAAAAGGATTTCCTGGTAGTCGTTGAGGTTAAAACCCGGAGATCAAATTACTTCGGTGAGCCGGAAGAAAATGTCACCAGAACAAAACAGCGCTTCCTGATCAGGGCAGCCAATGCATATATTACAAAAAAAGACATCGATCTTGAAACACGGTTCGACATTGTAAGCGTTTTGTTTTCAGGAAGCAATTATACCGTAAAACAAATAAAGGATGCCTTTTATCCGATTGTTTAATTGTTGCTAATAAATGAAAAATCCTTAAAAAATTTAATTATAAAATAAATTTTTAAGGGTTTTTCTATTGGGGGCATGCATAAAAACAAGGCCCCTGCCCTGAAGGACAGGGCTTTTCATGAAATCTGAAATCAAACCAATGGAAATTTGTCGTGCACCTGGATTTTGCCGTTTGCTTATTTTTCCTATTTTTGAGAAGAATTTTTTTTTAGATCAGATAGCTTGGAAAACCAAAAAACCGATATTGACAATTCAGAAAAGGATAATAACCCAAAACGGGTTGTATCCGGGGTAAACAAAAAAAAGCGGCGTGTTAAACGTAGCGTATATTGGATTTCGGCACTTCTTTTTATTTTCCTGGTTGTTATCCCCCTCGTTGTAAACTTTTTTGCCGACCGCATTTTTGGTGAAACAATGCGTGAAATTGTAAGGATTGAAAGTAATGGCAAGTACGATTTCACTTATAGTAAAATATCCTTTAATTTGTTTAAAAGGAAGTTGAGGGTACTGGATTTTGTGCTATTACCTGAAAAGCAATCTGCCGGGGATACAATAACTATGTTTCCATCTGATAATGAATTTGATTTTAAAATTCCAGAGTTTTACATTCATGGGGCAGGCATTCTCAGTGCCATTACCCGCGGAGAGTTGATTGTTGGAAAGATATTTTTTAACGAACCCCACCTGCATCTCAATTCAACCCGGATAGAACCAGAGGATGAGAAGGAACCACAGAAGGTTCAGTTCAGTCACCATACGGTTTATCCACACATCGAGGGCTATCTGTCACTTTTAAGGGTTGATGACTTTGAAATCAAAAACGGCACAGTTAGTTTTCATCAGGTTCTGGACGATTCATCAGAAATGGTAGAAATCAATAACATTTCAATAAATGTTTCCGGTTTTCATCTCGATTCAATTGCGCATCAGAACCTGGAGCGGTTTTTCTTTTCTGACAGCCTGAGCATCAATTTCAGCGGGTCGGATTTTATGCTTGAAAAAAATAACCATGCCATCTCTTTTCGTGAGTTGAATATTTCTTCAAAGAACAAAACCTTTGAGATCGGCAATTTTTCTGTAAAATTCATGGATTCAGCGAACAGCGCTGAGTTGAAAAGCTGGGTTGATATCGATGTTCCAAAGCTGAAATTCACCGGAATTGACCTTAACAAATCCCTTCAGCGTAACCTATATCTGGATAAAATAATTTGTCAGTCACCATCGGTTGTTTATCATGCTTTTCCGTGTCTCTTATACACATATCCGTGTTATCG
>JABMQA010001198.1 GCA_013203545.1 Bacteroidota bacterium | reverse complement strand
GAAGGCCGGATAACTCCCGGCAATCAGTGTAGTAAGTATCAAAAGCAAAAACAAGGATGGTAGAAACCAGGCGCTGAGGTAAGGAATATAAATGCTCTTTGCTGCCAGATCATTAAAATAGGGCCGGACCAACTCAACAAGCATCATGGCAATAAACAAACCTGCCAGGGTTTGGAGAAACGACTCGCCCAGGAACTGTAATACAAGCTGGGATTTCTCAGCCCCCACCACCTTTTTTAACCCGATTTCGCGCGACCGCCTGACAGACAGGGAGGTGGAAATATTCATGTAATTAATACAGGCGATACCAAGAATCAAAAATCCGATGATACTGAAAATATAAACATATTGAATTCTTTCGTTCTTTCCATCGAGGTTATACAAATGAAGCCTGGACAATGGCTGACCAACCAGTTCAATTTTACTGTCTTCTTCCATGTACTTTCTGATATGATCCGTTAATTTTTGATTAATGTCCTGCTTTGATATCGTTGGGGTGATCAGTAAATATGTAGATAAAAAATGGTCATACCAATTTGACGCATAATCCTTATTTGCACACATGGTCTCGATAGGGACAATCATGTTGGAGCGCAGATTGGTATTATCGGGTATATCGCCAATCACGGCAGATACTACAAACTGCTCCTCCTTATCAAACCAGAGCACTTTTCCCAACGGATCATCGTCACCAAAATATTTCTGAGCAACACTTTTAGTAATTACAATTGAATTCGGATTCTCGAGGGAATGCTGTGGATCACCAAGCAAAAATTCGAAGTTAAAAACTGTAAAATAGGATGGGTCTGTTGCGCAGATTGAGTTTTCAGTAAAGTACAGATCCTCATAATTTACAACTGCCGACTGCCGCATAACCCGTACTGATTCGATCACCTCCGGAATTTCATCCTTGGCCGTCGGCCCCAGAAGATAAGGCGTTGAAGGATTTACTTCATAGCTGTCACCCATCGTAAAACTCTTGTGGACCAATATCGTTTGGTCAGCTTTGTCGTGCATGTTTTCATAACTCAATTCATCAATTATCCATAATGAAATGAGAATAAATGCGGCTATGCCAATCGACAGGCCAATGACGTTAATAACGGTATAAATCTTTTG
Organism: Bacteroidota bacterium; assembly: GCA_013203545.1. Lineage (GTDB taxonomy): Bacteria > Bacteroidota > Bacteroidia > Bacteroidales > 4484-276 > JABMQA01. Next base: position 6,943 of record JABMQA010001198.1, on the reverse strand, counting down.
CCTGAGAATGTTCCTGAAGGCTATCTTAAAGAAGTTTGCAAACATTTTTCTAATTATTTGATTTACAAAAATGGGTTCAAAACAAATACCATGATTTATATAATGTTATTTTTAAGATATTTAGGTGGTATTTCATTAAAAGAACAAATCAAATATTGTCTGTTTATGATACAAGTTGTGTTTGATAACAATACAATTCTTACTTTTGACAAAAAAATGATGCAAAAAACAGAAGCCAGAATATTAATTGTGGATGACGACCTGGATGTTTTGGTCTCGGCACAAATGTTCCTCAAGCAGCTATATACTGTAGTACAGGTTTCGCCGCGCCCTGCAAATATCCCGCACCTGTTGGAAGAGCAACGATTTGATGTGGTATTGCTTGATATGAATTTCAACAAGGGAAAAAATGATGGGACGGAAGGGATATACTGGCTGAATAAAATTCTGGATATTGATCCCGCAACTGTGGTTATTTTCATTACAGCCTTCGGAGGCGTTGATCTCGCTGTTAAATCCATAAAAAACGGTGCATTTGATTTCATCGAAAAACCATGGAAAAATGATAAGTTACTTGGTATTATCCATGCAGCACTACAGCTCAGAAAATCGAAATCGGAAACTGAAAAATACAAATCCCGCCATGACCTGTTGAAACGGGATTTAAACAGTCATTTTAGTGAGATTATTGGCCAGTCGCTTGCCATGAAAAAAGTTTTTGATGTGGTTGAGAAAGTGGCGAAAACCGATGCAGAGGTTTTGATCCTTGGTGAAAATGGCACCGGAAAAGAGATGATTGCCCGTGAGATTCACAGGCTATCCGACAGAGATGAAGAACCATTTGTTAAAATTGACCTGGGATCTATTCATGAGAACCTTTTCGAAAGCGAGCTATTCGGGCATGTGAAGGGGGCATTTACAGGTGCTGAAGAAAACCGGGTAGGGCGAATGGAAGTTGCCACTGGCGGAACCCTGTTTTTGGACGAAATCGGAAACCTGACCCCGTCGATGCAGGTAAAGTTGCTGTCGGCCATACAAAACAGAAAAATCGTGCGGATCGGCTCCAACCAGGAAATTCCGATTGATATTCATTTGGTCTGCGCAACAAATATGTCGCTGTACGACATGGTTCCCAAACGCGAATTCAGGGAGGACCTTCTTTACAGGATCAATACTGTGGAGATCAGGATACCACCACTCAGGGAAAGAACAGGCGACATCCCTTTGCTGCTGGAATATTTCCTGGGCCTTTATCAAAACAAATACAAGAAAAAACCTTTCCGGGTTACCAAAAGCACCCTCACCCAACTTGAAAAATATCCCTGGCCCGGAAATGTCAGGGAATTACAACATGCCGTAGAAAGGGCGGTTATTTTAAGTGATGGTAATTCGTTGAACTTTATGAATTTCGCTACCGGTAATACCTATCAATCCCAAGCTTATAGCAATGAAGATGACCTGAATATCAATGAAATGGAAAAACGGCTCATCCTGAGGGCCATCAGCCGGAATAAAGGTAACATAACCAGGGCTGCCGCAGATCTGGGAATTGCACGGACGGCTTTGTACCGACGATTAGAAAAACATGATATATAAAAGATTTACACTATTTGCCATCCTCCGGCTGGCCCTGATCCTGATCAACATGATCGGTATATCCATGATTTATCTTTCTCTTGAAAGAGATCAATTGGTCTTTACCTTTATCGTACTCATTGTTCTGCTATCAGTTCAGATCTACAACCTGATAAGGTATGTTAATTCTACCAATCGCATGCTCGCAAGTTTTATTATGGCCATCAGGCACCACGATTTTTCAATAAATTTCTCCCGGGGAAATCCCAAAAGTTCCCTGTTTGAATTGTTTGCTGCTTTTAATGAAATCATCACTGCATTTAAAAACGTAAGAATCGAAAAAGAGGTTCAGTATCAGTTTTTACATCGGATTGTTGATCTGATTTCCATCGGGATAATTGTTGTTAACAAAAACCATCAGGTCATCATCATGAATTCGGAGGCCGAGCGTCTTTTAAAAGTGAAAAAGCCCGGAAAATGGGACCAGTTAAAATCAAAATGCAGTGGCTTTACCAATGCTGTTGACAGTATTAACGAAAGTGGCCGTACCCTTTTTGAACCCGGAAATGACCTTTCCTTTAATCTCGCCATTCAAAAAGCCTATACCATTTTATTTAACGACCTTCACGTAATCATAACATTTCAAAATATTAAAAGTGAAATCGAAAAGAAGGAAACCGAAGCATGGATCAAACTAATCCGGACCCTCAACCATGAGATTATGAATTCGGTTACCCCGATCAGTTCACTCACCGAAACCATTTTAATGATCCTTGAAAACCCGGATCAAACACCAAAAGAAATGAATCAGCTCGATCAGCATAACATCAACGATGTGATCGGGTCGGTAAAAACGATACAAAACAGAAGTAACAACCTTTACGCATTTGTAAATGAATACAGGAAATTAACAAAAATCCCAGCCCCCAGAAAAGAGACCTTCTTAATCAGGCCATTCCTTGAAGATATTGAGCAATTCATGCATGCCGAATTTAAAAAGCAGAATATTACCTTTTCACTTTCGGTTAAGCCAGACAATTTAACACTTTCTGCTGATCCGGGTTTGATAGAACAGGTTTTGATCAATTTAATAAAGAATGCCATCGAGGCTTTAAATCAGTCCGACTCCGCCATTATTCATCTCATTGCTTTTGTTAACGATGACTATAAACTCATCATCGAGGTAAAAGACAATGGTACCGGCATAGAACCCGCTCTGATGGATGAGATATTTGTTCCGTTTTTTTCAACAAAAGCTGAAGGTTCAGGAATTGGTTTGAGCCTTTCCAGGCAAATTATGCGGTTGCATGGAGGAACAATCCGGGTAAGTTCACAACCTGGAGTGGTTACCTCATTCAGGTTGCAGTTTTAGATTGGAATGATCATGATTTATCTCGCAAAGCCGCAAGGGCGCAAAGAAAAAAACAAAACACCTTATTTAAACTATCAAATATCACATCTGATTCGTGTACAGGTGTTCAGTCTGGCATAAAATATACTTGCATATTTTGTCAACATCAGATTTTGACACCGAAAATGCCAAGGCTGTACGTTGCCATTCAAATTTACCTTCTACCAATTTATTTTCATAGTGAGTATCTTTTTATGGCAAAAATTAAGATAATAAGGTCGCAATTTGGATGGGGAGAGATTTTTTCTACAAAGGTTTTTTTTTGACAATAAGGTTTATTACCCATAATAGGAGACATGCCTTCAAAATAAAAAACCTTATCTGCTTCACCAACCTTAGTACAAAACCCAAATCCCATTAAATAACCAACCTTATTACCTTATTTGCTTTGATAGGGCGTACGGAACTATCCGCAATTATTGTAGCTTATTCGATTTCCGAAATATCTGAAGAACCAGGAACAAGATATTAAATATGCTCAGGATAGGCAATCACAGCTTTTATCTAATTTCCAGCACATCTCCATAGGAGTCCCTTGGACAAAATAATATTTAGCCTATTTCTTTGCCGGGCAGGTATTCATTCCAAAAATCGCGTATAACCCGCAAAAACTTACCAGGCTGGTGATGATAAAAATCCCTGCCAAAACGAGCAATACGATGCCCAGGGTACCGGTAACTGTTCCAGTGAAATAGAGGGCTACAAACAATGCTGCCAGGATAAACCTGATTACTTTATCAATGGATCCAATGTTCTTTTTCATAGTTGATATTTTTTATATTCAAGTACAAAAACGAATTTGCAGAAGTTTTGTTCATTGTATTAAACCTGCATATCATTTTATTGGTTTGTGTAACTTCATGCCTTTTTAGTAAACCTTTGGCTCACCTGGAAGACGCATTGGTACCAAAGAACCATTCGGGTCAATTACAGGAAATTCCCAACTTTTTAGGACAACACTTAGGATGAGGCCACCCTGGCTTTTGTGCCGGGTGCAAGAATATTCACAGTCTTTTCAACCGTATACCGCTCAATATCTATCACCTGTACATGTGTCAACCCCCACTTTTGAATAACGCTTTCCACCAGGGTTCGCCTTACGACCCAGATTTGTGTAAAGTCAGGATATTTTAACAAACCCTCTATGCTTGCCGCCCAACCCATTCCTTTCATCTCTAATGGCCCGATTTCATCAATCACTACGAAATCGCAATGGAGTAATGACTGTGGGTTTAAAATCTGCTTTCCAAATTCAACGCCTTTCTTACTAAACACGAATGAGCCAATCTTTTCACCTTCTGTGAGATGAACCCCTGCCAGCAAGGTTTGCGTACCCGTTGAGAGGTCTAAAATATCAAACTCCGATCGCCTGTTGTCTTCAAACTTACCGGGGGCTAGAAATCCGCCTGTTTTATACCCTTTCTTCCCCAGCAATTCCACAAGATTTTTTACATAGGTAGTCTTGCCCTTGTGCTTTTCAGCGGTAATAATAATTACTTTGGGCATGGTAGCCATCTTTTTAAAATCCTTCAAAAGTTGTTTTGATTGCAGCAACATCCCGGCTAGAAATGATAAGGGATGTTTTAAAATATCTTTGGGTTTGGTTAACCTGGAAATGATTGAGGGCAGTGCCGAAAATGCCATCGAAAGTGAGAGGTACAACTGTGAAAAGCCTTTGTCGAACAGGACCGATTTTACCACCGGGTTCCGCAATTCAACACTGATAGACGAAAATCCAACCAGGATTAGCACCGCACGTACATTCATTTTCAAACCGGCAATTAATCCTTCAGGATCAAAGATGTTTCCTTTCTGGAATCCATTATAAAACAAGGTGGCCAGCAATGTCAAAATAATGACCTGTACCCAGAAAAATGGTCTTTTCAAGTGTTTGAGTGCATTTTTATATTGAAAAAAACAAAACATTAAATATGCAGTAACAAAACCCAGTGCCACTACAAATGAATACCTGTTGATAAGAACCAGGCAAGCAGCAATGGCAAAAATGTTAAAAAAGAGAAATGTGACAGAGAATTTCTGGTCCCGGTCAAGGGAAAACCTTTGGTGAGCCGAATTATAATTTATAGTAGATAGCTCTATTTCATCACCTCCTTTAATCAGGGCTTTTTTACCCAGATAATATCCTCCAAGGGCAGAGATGACCCCAAGTAATGCATAAATTCCGGCCAAAAACCATAACGCAACTTTTGGTGACATATCCGGATAGCCAATTTGTTTAACAGCATAATTGTACAGATTTAACAGCACTGTTACGAAATCAAATCCGTACATGATCAGGAGGGTAACAATTTTATGCGCAATGGTGCTGGCCAGGGCAAATGATCCGCCCAGGATATACCCGACAATATTTCCCCCGAACAGCAGAACGAATAATTCCATGAGCGCTGCCTCGGTAAGTATTCCGGTCATGGGACCCAAAAGGAGGGCACTGGGTGAGATGGATTTCATAAGTGCACAAATGATCCCTGCTCGGATAAACAATCCCTTCTCTTTCCACAGTTGATGAAACGAAACCAGCAACATCACGCTGATCATTGCCAGCATGGTCCCTGCCATCGGAATGCGAATGTTATGGAAAAAACTGCCCAGTATGATTTCTACCGATGCCCATAAACTCCCCACCACACTGGCTTTTAGCCAGATGTCGCTGATATTGCCCTTTATAATGCTTTTTACCATCGGTGTCTATTCCTGGGCAATATTACGGAATTTATCCGGGAGGGATCAATTCAATTTCCTGGTATAAGTGAATTTTTGCCGTACCGCCCAGGTTTCCCCTTTGTCCATTGAGCTTGCAGTTTCAAGCAGAAAACCATCATCACTGATATTGCTGAATATGTATTTTACATAACCTGGATTTTCAGTATCCTCACCCCATTTGATTTCTGTATTTTCAATAGTCAGTGTATCATTGTTAAAGTTACCCTGAAGCATCTCAGCATTCGAGTAAAAATCGTTAAATACACCAACCCTGTATTTTTGTGTATCGGTGTTATAGGTCCAGCTTATCAATTTATCGACCGGGAAAAAGCGGATGTATGAGATGGTTTCCAGAAGCATGTTTTTATTGGGTAGAAATTCTATTATAGAAGTGGTGGAGTCGGCATTGGCCCAGGCACCTGACCGCGTAAGTACATCCAGCGAAACATCCCATGTTCCTTCGAGAAATTTCAGTTTTTGCATTTCCTCACTAAGCGGCATCCCGAAAATAGCGGCATCCGGTTCAACATTCAGCTCCACATCTTCGATTTCGATTACCCGGTGCCGGATACTGAAAACCCGTTCCATATAAAAAGGAATGATAATATCTCCCACCTGCCTGAAATCATCATAGATGGCTTCCTGCGGGGTGGGACTTGCAAAATCGGACCAGTCTGACCGGCTCATGTATTCAAGGTAGGTTTCCGTATCCAGGAACCAGGTTTCAACATGACCGTTATTGCAGGTAAGCACCAGCTTAAAAACATCCACACCTTCAAGCTCTTCCGTACCTTCATACGCAACAGTAAACCCCCGCTCTTTATAATTAAAGAAAGGCGTGCAAAATTCAGCTTTCTGATGAATTATACCCTCCTCAACCGAATTGACCTTTCTCGGAAAGGAAAGGTCGAACCAGGGGTTTATGGTCCAAAAATCATTACCACGACCAGCTTCGGTAATCTGGTGTTGCCCCATTTGAAATGTTGAATAGTAATAATCCGGGCGTGCCTTAATTTCGCTGAAAGGATATGTTTCGCTAAAACTGGTAAATTGTCCGGTGATCTTTATCGATTGTACTTTATCCCAGTTTTCCATTCCTCCATGGGCCTCGATATGCTTATCGATGATCTCATCAACAGTTTGACCATTGCAAATGATGGTTGTGAAACCAAAAATGGTCAACATTATAACGGTTTTAAAAATCTTTTTCATAGTGCATTGGTGAGTTTATAGCAG
>JABMQA010001197.1 GCA_013203545.1 Bacteroidota bacterium | reverse complement strand
CCCACTTTCTCTCAACTCCACTAAATGCAACCAAATTTGTCATTTCGACCACAGGCACAAGCGAAGTGCAGTGCCGAAGGGAGAAATCTATTTCTCTTTTCTTAGCTTGACGGCTATGGATGGCATCCCTTGATTTGGAAATTAAACCACTGCCTGCCTACCTCGGGATGGAAGCGATATCCTCGATGGCCTCCAGCGTAGCATCCACATGTTCCTCGATGGTAAATGGCCCGAGACTTAGCCTCACTGTTCCATGAATTTTATCAGTACCAATCCCAACATGTACTTTTGGTGCACATTGCAGCCCTGTACGGGTTGCAATATTATAATCCACATCGAGCAGAGTTCCCACATCACCCGACTCGAAGCCCTTGATGTTGATGCTGAGTACGGGATTCTGGTTGGATGTATTGTTACCACAGTAGGTTATTACTTTATCGATGTTTTTAACTCCGTTGCGCAGTTTGTCGTATAGGAGATACTCTTGCCGGTGGAGTTTTTCGATGCCCTGTTCATTCACCCATCTTACGCCTGCGCTTAAACCTGCCACCCCGACAATATTCAGCGTTCCGCACTCAAGACGGTATGGAAATTCCGAAAGGTGTGTCTCCTGTGCCGACCTTACGCCGGTTCCGCCAAAACGGGTGTATTTCACGGGGAAGTTTTCAGTAACATATGATCCGCCGATTCCGGTGGGCCCCATCAGGCATTTGTGACCTGTAAAAGCCAGCGCATCAATGTTCATTGCCTTCATGTCGATTGGAACTGCGCCGGCGCTCTGGCTGGCATCCACAAGAAAATAAATTCCGGCGTCTTTGCATATTTTTCCAATTTCGGCAAGTGGTTGGATGGTGCCGATTACGTTTGAACTATGATTTATAATAACCATTTTGGTGTTTCCCTTGATGGCTTTCCTGATGTCATCAGGATGCACATACCCGTTTTCATCAAATGGAATATGTGTAACTTCGGCTATTCCCCATTGCTGGAGGTGGTGAAGCGGACGAAGTACCGAGTTATGCTCCAGCATGGTAGTGATAACATGGTCACCTTTCTCAATACTGCCCTGGAGAAGCATGTTCAGCGAATCGCTGGCATTGTAGCTAAAAGTCAACCGGTTCGGATCATCACCATTAAAAAGTCTGGTGAGCAGTTTGCGGGTTTCGAAAACAATCTCCTCCGTTTCGATGGCTGCATCAAAACCTGATCTTCCCGGGCTTACGCCGTGCTTGCGGTAAAACTCGTCCATAAATTTATAAACCGAATCCGGTTTTGGAAACGATGTTGCTGAATTGTCAAGGTAAATCAATTCACTCATTTTTTAAAGTTTCTGCGTTTATTAATAGTATTATTTAGATGTATTTTCATTTTCATTCAACACGATGGCATCGGCTACAACTTCAGCCACGGTTTTTATCTGGATGCCCAGTTTAAAAGTTACATTTATTTGTGTTAACTGATCCACGCAATTGTGACAGGGAGTAACGACCACTTTTGCTCCTGTGGCTATAATCTGGTCGGCTTTCAGTTTTGCGATGTTTATGCGCCTTTCGTTATATTCGCTCATGGCCAACTGGCCGCCTCCTCCACCACAGCAAAAGTTGTCGTTGCCGTGTGGGTTCATTTCAACGAAATCCAAACATGCCTTTTTCAGGATATAGCGCTGTTCCTGCAAGATGCCCCCACTTCTTACCAGGTTGCAGGGATCGTGCAATGTAACACGGTCGGGGTTTTTTCCAGGATCGAGTTTTATTTTGTCGGTCCGGATATAATCAGCCATCAGTTCGATGGATGTCAGTACTTCGAAAGGATATGGCTTCCTGATGTAATTGGGCCCTTCCCACCTGAATGCCCGCGACCCATGCCCACACTCAGCAAGAATACACTTTTTGGCTCCCAGTTTTTCCATTTCATCATACAAACGCTGCGCAATAACACCAGCTTCCCCGATGTTGCCTGAATAGTAGGCATAATTGGTAACGTCATACATTTTTGTTGACAAAGTCCAACGCTCACCGGCTGCATAAAAAACTTTGGCCATTGCCGATATGGAGAGGGGAAAAAATTTGGGTTCCCTGGGATTGAGTGTGTACAACATATCCTTCCCTACCTGATTGAGTGGAATGTGGGCGGTATCATCATCAACTTCCATCTGCAAATCTTCACCAAGCCACTCGAGGGTTTCAACAAACTCTTCATCAGAAATTGCCATGTTATTTCCGGTAGTGATTGCTGAGTCTATCGTTGATTGAAGGGTCTTGGGGACCAACCCCATATTGGAAAGCATTGTTCTTCCGGTTCTCACGAGATAGCTGATGTCAACACCGATTGAACAATGCACAGTACACCTGCCGCACATTGTGCAGGCACCGAATAGCAGATCAACCATTTCATCAATGGTTTCTTCATCGAGATCCCTTGCTCCAACCAATCCCGGAAATACCCTGCCCGAAAATGTACAATAACGCCGGTAAATAGATGATACCAGATCAACTTTTTTGGCAGGAATAAATTTAGCTTCCGGCATGGAACGGTAATATATGCAGCTATCGGCACATAAACCGCAGTGTACACAACTGTTAAGATGGGCAATCAACTTGCCGTTATTTTTATCCTTTAAAACCGAAAGGCCCTTTTCGGCTATATCATTTGATAGTTTTGCCATAGTATGTGTTTTTAGGGGTGTTTTGGCGGCCACACGCCACGCCATCCAAAGAAGCAGCCCAATTGGTATCGGGCAGCGAAAAAGTAAATCGTGTGTTTTAACTTCCCTATAGGAATGTAAAGCAATAGCAATCCTGTAAATACAAAATAGGATGGGTGTGGTACCGGACTTAGAATAGCAAATGCAGTTATCAGATGAAAAGCAGATACCAGTGCATTGGATATGTAATCATCGGGATTTGATAATTCCCGCATTTGTTTTTTTACAATTCTCTTAATGAGGATTCCAATACCGCACAGGCCTGATATCAGTAAAAATCCGGCAATGGCCCAATTTACCCATTCGGTAAAATTAATTTGAGCTAAAATCAAAAAAAACAAAAAGATGGATAAAAAAGTACCAAGATGGTAAATAATACCTGCCACATAAGTGGGCATGTGAAGAAAAGCCGATTCCTTCTTTGCTGGACTCATGGCACCCACAAAGGCATAGGGCATAGCAGATCCGGTTTTTCCGATCGGTTGTGAAAAATCTTTTGGGTTTCCAAGCCTGATTAGTCTAACCGCGTGAAGTATTAAACTGCCCAAGCATATCACCAGGGCAGTTAGAGAAAACCATTGATACCAATTCATAGCAGGGTTGTTGGATTATACACAACCATCGGGTTTTGGTAGTCCGGCTACCCTACAGGCACCACGGGCGGGCCCCAAAGGGAAAAGTTCATATATTTCACGTAGTCTCAGCCCCGATTCCTTGCAAATGGTCCGGATCATAGGGGCCATTCCTTTCTCCTCAAAATTCTTGCGAATAATGTTGACAATCGACCAGTGCTTTTCGCTCATATCTTCAATGCCATCAAATTTGGCAATCAAGCGTCCAACCTCTTCGGTCCAGATTTCAGGCTCCGACAGAAAACCATCGCCATCAACCTCAAAGACCCTGTTTTCTATTTCTAATGTAGGCATAGTAAAGTAAATTTATTTAGTTAATTATTAGATTCTACTTCATCAAATTTGTCCATAACTTCATCTAAGGTCATGATTGTGTCGGGTAAAACAAACTCGGGACAAAAACCCAGATTATGTTTGGTGACATAACGCATACACTGGAGCCAATTTTCAGAAACAGACTCACAATAAATCTTTAAAAATTCTTCTTTTGAGTCCTTGTCAATGGGAAATTCCTCCGAAGTTACCAGGCGGCACATTTTACAATTGGGACAAAAAGTATTTTCCATATTCATGATCTTGAGGGCGGAAAATTATAAAAAATTCCCAATCGAAAACCTATGAGATATAGCACACTTATGTGAATGCTTTCGGTATTTATTAATTAAACTTTTGTGTATGATAAAAAACCATTGTCCTAATAATTAGATATACAGATATTTAGGTTTTTTGTTTCGAAAATATTTTTAAAAGATTTTGTTTAAAAGAATTTATTTTAAAAAGTTAATTTATAAGAAGACTGAATTGATATTGAAAGAATATGATTGGGGATATGCGGAAATGTATTCCCCTTCCTACTTGTTTTCGTCTAACTGTCCGTACCAGTTTATCTGTTTTGATAAATACATTACAAGGGCAAGGATAATAAAAAGGCCGATACTTCCCAGAAGCAGTGAATAATCTTCCATCTGAAGTATGACAAACAAGAAAATATAAAGTATTGCCAAGGCAATAGAAGTAATAAGGCTCAGTACCTTTTTTTAAAAAATACTGTGCGAGTATATTGTTGTAAGGCAGATTATAGCAAGGCTTGAAATCAGATAAGCCAGATTAAAACCCAGGTGCTCAGATAGGGATAAAAGGAGGGTGTAAAATACAGGCCTTTACTTCCATTCAAGTCGATATTCAGGTTAAAATTAATCGATCCACTGCTGTCAGAAACCGGAACTTTTGCTGTAAAGCCTGACCGGGCTATCGTTTTGTTTTCTATTCCGGGATCAACCGAAATGATTTTACCCTGCCATGCAATTTTTATGTCATTTTGGATTCCTCTCATATCGGTCAATCCTACCACAACTGAAGAATTTTTCCAATCAATATTTTCAGGAAATACTCCGATCTTATTAAAGTCGGGAAGTTGGAATTTACCGTTGATGTTCAGGTCAGATTCGTAAACGATCACTTTGTATATTCCCCTGTATCTGATCTCAGGATCAATTATACCATTGATGTCAAGTGATTCGGGCAAAACATAAAGCTTCCTGTTGATTTTAACCACTTCATTGTTTTAAAAATACTTTGAAATACAAAGTAAATTGATAAAAAAATTATTGATTATTAATTAAGCTTTCCAATGCTTCAATATGTTGTACGAATAAATTTCTTCCTGTTTCTGATACCTGGTAACTGGTTCTCGGTTTGCGGCCGATAAATTGCTTTTTCATTTTGATTAGCCCTTTGTCTTCTAACGCTTTCAGGTGGCTTGCAAGGTTACCATCTGTTATATCCAATAGTTGCTTCAGGGTATTAAAATCCACCCAGTCATTAACCATCATAACCGACATGATTCCCAGCCTTATCCGGCTTTCGAATGCTTTATTTAATTTTGAAATAATCTCTTTCATCGCTCATACCTGTAATACATCACAAATCCATAGAGAATGTGCAAAACCCCAAAACCGATTGTCCAAAATATCAATCCATAGTGAACAAATATTCCTGCCAGAATTCCTAAAATTATTTCAGAAATGCCAAGGTAATGGATTTCTCCAAATGTATATTTTCCGGCATTTACCAAAGCCAATCCGTAAAAGATTAATGTTGCCGATGCCACCAGTGTTTCATCATTCCTGTCAATTAGGATCAAAATAAAAAAAACTCCCGTTATCAGGGGAATAAACAGATGGGATAGCAGCCGCCTTGTAGTGTGGTTCCACAGCGACAGGTCATGTTTCCTGGCTTTTCTCCACGAAAAAAACAAAGCCGATCCCAATGCTAAAATCACTACGGATATGCCTAAAATCAGTAATGGAAATAAAATCCTTTCGAATGGCAATGGTTGCAACAGGTAAAAATAGGGGTGGTATTCTATTTTACCCATATCCATTATAAAATAAGCGATAACCGCTCCAATAAGGGCAATTATTCCTGCTGATATGCCCGATAGTCCGCTTAATGACAAGAAGCGTGAGGAGCGCTCCATCATATCTTTTATTTCCTTAAGGTCCTGAATTTTTTTCGAATTTGTGTCCATAATAAAACAAATTAAAAGTACTTTGTATCGCAAAGTTAAAATTAAATACGTGTTTTGCAAACTTTTATTGCTAAAACTATGCATAGTAATTTAGCACCACCCAAAGTTGACCTGGAAAACCTCTTGAAGGTGCTGATATTCTGCAATATTGCATGCATGTTTTTTCGCATGTACTTGTGGAACCAGGTATTAACATCTCATTATGCCTACAGGAAATTTGCTAACCAATCAACCACAGAATTATCTACTTTTGTATCACATGAAATTAAGGTTTGTTAGTATCATCCTGTTATTATTGGGATTTGCTTTTTTCGGGAAAATCCCTGGCCAGCAACGCATCGACAGCCTTGAGATTTCCCTGCAGATCGAGAAAGGACCTGACCGGAAGGTGGATATCCTGTTATCCCTGGCAGATGAATTAAGAACTAACAATCCTGAAACTGCACTTTACCATACACAACGAGCGCTGGAGTTATCCGTTACCGCTGGATATTCACCTGGAGAGTTGAGATCATTGAATGCACTGGCTGAGATCTTAACGGAAAAAACGGATTTTAAAAGCGCCATGGACTATGTTGTGAAAGCCAAAATACTGGCGGAACAGCTTGGTAATAAAAACCAGTTGGGTTATGCCCTTTATACCATGGGAAATATTTATTCATACCTTGGCAATTACGATAAAAGCTCAGAAATGTATTATGAGTGCCTTCGTCTGAGCGAGCAGATCAAAGACCGCGTGATGGAGGTCAAAGCCCTGAATAGCATTGGCGTGGTACACCACAACCAGAACAACTACGACAAAGCGTTGGATATTATTTCAAGGCACTTACCATTGCAAAGGACATCAGGTATTTAAAAGGAATTGCCAAAGGGTTGAACAATGTGGCAGCTATTTACGGTATCCGCGGAGATTTTGCAAAGGTTGTGCAATACCTTAGTGAAGCCATTGCATTTAACCTGGAATGGAAAGATCTGAATATGGTGGGGGTAAATTATCTAAATTTCGGGTATTATTTCCAGGAGTTGAAACAATACGATTCGGCCCTTTTTTATTTTGAGAAATCGTTAAACATATTTAAAGATCAGAAAAATGTTTCATCCATCATCAGCGCAAAGATCTTTCTTGCAGAATATTACCTGGAAATCGGGGAATTGCAAAAAAGTAAAAAGTACGCCAGGGAATCCATGGAGGAAGGGCAGGCCAATGGTCTGAAACGTTTTGTGTATGAAACGGCTGCGCTGCTCAGCAAAATATACCTGCAGCAAAACGATTCCGTAAGGGCTTATCAGTATCAGGTTCTGGAACTCCGGTTGAAAGACAGCCTTAACATTGAAAAATCGCAGACCGAAATGTCAAAGCTGGAACTGCAGTATGAGCTGGAAAAATCCGAACAGAAAAAACGGATTGCTCAACAGCGCAAAGACCTGATCAATATTATTGTACTGATCTCCCTGGTATTTATCATCATTGTTATTATACTCCTGCTGGGCCGGATGCGGATTAAGGCCCGTACGGTGATATTGGAAAAGGACAAGCTTGAGATGAACCTTGAGCTCCGTAGCAAGGAGCTTACGTCCAATGTGATTTCGATCATGAAAAAGAATGAAATCCTGTCGAAAGTAGCTGTTAAACTCAAAATAATTCAACAGGAGGCGGTGAAGGACGAAACAAAAATGGCGATTCGCAAAATTGCCCGGGAATTGAAGAAAGCGGTGGAAAAAGAGCCATGGGAAGAGTTTGAGCTGAGATTCAATCAGGTCCATAACGAGTTTTACAACAAGCTGATCGAAAGGTTTCCCAATCTGACCCCGCAGGAGCAGCGTCTCTGTGCCTTCCTGAGTCTGAATATGACATCCAAAGAGATATCTGAGATCACCGGTCAGCGTACGTCCACCATTGAAATGGCCCGAACCCGTCTCAGGAAGAAACTGGGCATCACCAATACCCAAACCAACCTCATCACTTTTCTTATCCAAATCTGAAAAATTGCTTCAGGGGTAAACGACAAATTTCCTTAAGTTTGATTTTAGATTACATGAATAGCTTTGTCCTTAAGTTGGTGGGTGGAAATGTAATTTTTGACTATCCCTGGCATTTATGCCAGGGATTAGGAGAATCCAATCAAATCGGGCTTTAGCCCACAAAATGAGTTATTTGGGCTAAAGCCCAGTAAAACTTTGCAATTCTGTCCACCGGGATTTATCCCGGTGCCAGTCAAATTTTAAATTGTTTTCACACAGCCTCTTTAAGGTAGGGAATTGAGTTTAATAAATCCTCCACACAGAAAAATTTAAAAATTTTTAATTTAAAGATAAATTTTTCAGAATTTTTCATTGATTAGCAATGACTTATTAACTCCCCGCCCTTCCTAAATGGATGCCTTTGGCAGAAGGACGGTGCTAGTAATATTGAAAATCAAAATATCGTAGTCCAAATTTATTCTGGGAAATTTGTCGGACACCCTGCTTATGGATACATTACCTGCTTATAATCAGTAGTTAACATTTGCATTGTAATGTTTTTGTAGGGTTCTTTTTTTGTTGATTATGGTTTTTGTATTGGGAAAATATTTGCAATCTTCACGGGAATATCTGAATTTTGATAAAAATATTACACGATGGATTTGATAACTCCATTCTACATTAATTAATCTAATACAATATTATGAGATCATTTTTACTTTTTTGCATCGTCCTTGGTTTTGGAATTCATGCCGGATCCCAAACAATTGTCAGCACATCTCCTGAAAACAAAAATGCCATCATCGAAGAGTTTACAGGAATCGCCTGTGGATTTTGTCCTTATGGTCATAAGGAGGTTACTCAATTTATTGCAACTCATCCCGAAGATGGTTTTAGTATTGCATATCACCAGGGGTATTTTGCCATCCCCGAACCCGGTCAACCGGACTATACCACTGAAATGGGTGACGGACTGGGTGGCTACTTTTCAGTTAGTGCATGGCCAAATGCGCTCATCAACCGCCACGATTTTGGAGCTGGTATGCTTTATCCGCTTGACGAATGGCAGCAATATGCCTCCCAGGTTCTTACCCAGGCAGCTTATGTGAATGTTGCCTGTGAAGCCACGGTGGATGTTCAGACACGTGAGCTCATAGTCCATGTGGAAACCTATTATACCGGTAACAGCCCTGAGGCCGGTAACAATCTGAATGTAGCACTTGTTCAGAACAATATAAAAGGGCCCCAGTTTAGCAGCTGGTTCAATCCGGATGCCATCACCCCGGATGGGTCATATATGCATCAGCACATGCTGCGCGATCTGATCACGGGTCAGTGGGGAGAGGAGATATCACCTACGACTTCGGGTACATTCATCGATAAAACTTATACCTATACAGTTCCGGAGACGATTAACGATGTGCCGGTCCGGTTGGGTGATCTCGGTATTGTTAGTTTCATTGTCGAAACAGAAATAGAGGTGGAAAATGTGCATGGTACCCATCCCGAACTTACCAACTTTGCATGGGCACTTGATGCAGGTATTGATGAACTACAAATCCCCGAATCTTCATGTTCCTTTGTGGATTCAAAAGTCATAGTGGGAAATTATGGTTCGGAAGATATTAACGCAATTACTTTTACCATTCAGGTAAACGAAGAAGATCCCGAATCATTTACATGGGATGCAGAGGCTATTGAGCCTTTCAAGGTTAAAGAAATTGAGATACCACCTGTATTTTATGGGGCAATGGGAGTTGCGGATTATGCTATATCCATCACTGCCGTGAATGGAACGAGTGATGAAAATCCATCCAATAACACAATAGAAGCCAGCTTTGGCGAAGCAGTGGAGGTGGTGCTTCCGGTTACCTTGCATCTGGCGACCGATAATTATTTCGGTACTGCATGGTACCTGTATGATGATCAGGATAACCTGATCCAACAGGGTAGTGGCTATGCCTACAACTCAAACTTCGACATCCCCCTGGATGTGGATGCAGGCTGTTACAAGTTCGAGATGACAGACCTCGACGGATTTTATTTTGGAAGTTATTCGCTCGAAGATGGTGACAACAATACTTTCTTTTCAAGGATTGGAAACTTCGGCAACAGCGAAGTAACAGCTTTTACCCTGCCTATCTATGCGCCCACAGCGATTATCGATGCCAGCACTACGGTAGCCTGTATTGGTGGCACTGTTCAGTTCCTGGATGCTTCCACCGGTGGGCCACGCCAATGGGAGTGGACTTTCGAAGGTGGTGTGCCTGAGTCCAGCAATGAAAAAAATCCCATTGTAAGTTATAACAATCCGGGAGACTATGATGTAACCCTGGAAGTAACAAATGCCTTAGGAACTGATGTCGTTACTGAAGAAGATTTTATATCGGTTACATCCCTGTCGTTCGGAAACCTGGCACTTGATTATGACGGATATGACGATTATGTTGAAATGACCAACGAAAGTGCATTCGACCTCGTGAATGCGATCACGATAGAAGCCTGGATAAAACCGGCTAATTTGTCAGGATCACAGGGACTTCTTTCCAAAAATTTTGGCAACAATGCACATCCCTATCAAATCAGATTGGTGGATGATGAGATATTGTTTGGGTTTTACAGCAATACCATTGGCTGGAATCCGGTAACGACGAGTAGTGCTAATTTACAGGTGGGTGAATGGGCCCATATTGCCTGCACATACAATATGTCCCAGGTAAAGATTTATGTTAACGGCGTACAAAAGGCTTTAGCATATAAGAGTTTTGAGATTCCACAAAATAACATGCCATTCGAATTGGGACGATCCAAGGATTTGAGTTACGAATATTACGCCGGAAGAATGGATGAGGTGAAGATCTGGGATATTGCACTCGACCAGGAGACCATCACGGAAAATATGTGCTCCAACCTGGAGGGTTTACCTAACGAGAACTTGGTGGCCTATTACAAATTTAATGAATGTGGTGGCACTTTACTAACAGATGTACAGAATGGCAATGATGGTATTTTAACCGGAATGACAGGTGATGAATGGGGCGAATCGGATGCATGTCCTTCCTATAGTG
>JABMQA010001196.1 GCA_013203545.1 Bacteroidota bacterium | reverse complement strand
CAAAAATTTATCCTTTTATTTTAGTAAAGTAGAAATAGTAATACAGTTAGGCCCAAAGTTGCCGTAATAGCCATTTGTTTCTAAATAGGCTGTTGATGTAGAATTTACAATTTTGGTCCAGCAATATGGTAATTCAGGAATTGTTACACTTTCAAAATCTTCACTAATTGGAGTTAAGAATGAACCACAAACTGTAGTAAAACTCCATACAGGGCTTGATGTATATCCGTTTGCATTTCTTGAATCTATCTGCCAGTAATAAGTTTGTGTTTCATCCATAGTTCCCGGATCAAATGTTGCGCTTGTGCCGGCAACTTCATTATCCACATATTTTGTCGTTGGAGGATTATCTGTGCCAAAATACACATCATAACTTTCTGTATCCGCACCAAAATCCCAGCTAAGGTCATCATCTAAGCCAACATAAATACCGTCATCAGCAGGAGTTGGATTGAGTGCCTGCATTGGAAAACCTGCTGGGATATAGGTGATCGTAATGGTCCATGTATTATTATCAACCTTGGTTGTATCGGTGCTGCAGTAATGTCTATAGTTAGTTGAACCTGCATGCAATTCAAAGTTTATATCTCCACCACCGATTACTCCATTCGCAATGTCAACTGTTCTGGAATAAGCCTGTGTACCCGGAACATAAACTGATGGACCGTTTGTCATTGTAGCTTCGTTGACTCCACCAGGGGATACACAACGAAAATGCGAGCGTTGCCTGGCCATGTACGAGCCCGGATTTTCATCTGATGTCATATCATAGGATACATCAGTATAAAGAATCAAAGCATCAACAGGTATGCTCACGGTCATCAATCCCGGGCACATCGAAGATTGCGTACCCCAGTAAGAGGTGAAATACTTGTCTGTTGGGATGTCGCCATCGGTGTAGGTGACACTGGCTGTACCTAATTGCCCGAAAGAAATGCCGGCGAAGGCAAGGGCAAACAATAATAGTAAACTTACTTTTTTCATTTTAATAGATTTTAATAAATAAAATTTTTGAATTATGTTAATACTTGAATTGATTTTCCAAAAAGAGAATTGTTGAGTTTTTAAACTTCTGTGGCGAAACTATTGTAAAGATAATACCTGATGGTCTCACATAAGTCATTGAGACATGAACTATAGGTCTCATTTTACAAATTGAGACCCTGTGTTAATGTATTAACAGCTGAGAATTACTGGATTTCTGTTTATTAGGAAGAATGAGAGAATATTGAAAATACAAAGAACATACACGTCCTTAGCACCTTATTCTCAATATTGCTGTTTTTTTTGATACAAAATAGCAAATTTCAAATAAAATTCAAAACACAATATCAAATATTCAAATAGTTTGAAACTTGACTTTTTGAATTTTGAAAATTATTTGTTTTTTGAATTTTGAAACTTGGGATTTAGAAGATTGAAGCCCCTTCTTTGGCTCTGGATTGTCCAGCTTAGGTATTTCTATACTTAAACAACCTGTTGTTTTAATACATACTGGGATGGAGTCATTTTTGTCATTTGCTTGAAAATCCGGTTGAATGTTGCTTTGGAATTAAAACCGGAATCGTAGGCAAGACTGATAAGTTTGAGGTGTTTATTTTTTGGATTGGTCAACATCGACTTAACTTCTTCAACCCTGTAATAGTTGATAAATTCATAGAAGTTTTTGTTGTGAATTTGATTGATAGCACTTGATAGTGTATGTCTTTTTACTTCCAGGTTATCGGCAAGTTCCTGGAGGCTCAGCTCAGGATTTAAATAAGGCTTTTCTTCTTCTATATAGCCAATAAGTTTGACGTTGACATCATGGATTTGAGCATCTTCTATAATGAGTGTGGTTTCCTTAATAATAGAGGCTGCTGCTTTGTCTATCGTTTCCTCATTAACATTGTCTGAACTTTGTTGGCTTCTGAGGAATTTAACTTTGATCTGACTTGCATCCAGTTTGAAGATTTCCGGTGATTTAAGGGCAGCAAAACTGATGATGTATATTACCAGGACAAGTGTAAGGTAAACAAATATAAAAAGATCAACTTTAATTTCAACATTGAAAAATTCGAGATGAATCCCAACTATGCCAATTATCCATGCTAATAAACTCAGCGAAATTCCTATATTTTGAATTTTGAGCATCATTTTGTCAACATTCGAAAGGTAGTCCCTGATTTTGCTTTTGTATTTGCTGAGTAATTTAAGTGCCATTATGGAATAAACCACTCCTTGCAGGGCAATGACTTCACCCTGCAAAATTCTAATAATCTTGAAATATAGCGTTTCAGTATGTAGCATTGCGAGCTTCTCCTCGCCTGTTTTAATGTAAAAAGCGATGTTGAGTATAGTCATTGCCAGCAATGGGGCAAAATGCCAAAGGTCAGAATATTCAAAACGATTATGCCTTGACACCAGAT
>JABMQA010001195.1 GCA_013203545.1 Bacteroidota bacterium | reverse complement strand
GTCTTACGGTGGTAGCGGGACTGATCTTTTTGGTTTCAATACTCTTCCTGGTGGCTACCGCATGTCGAATGGTAATTTTCTCACTCTTGCAGACTACGGAAACTTTTGGACATCGAGTGAGATTAGCGGTTCAGAGGCGGGGGAACGAGTCCTATATCAAGGTTACGATGGTGTGCGTCGTAACCCCGATCCTATTAGTCACGGTTTTAGTGTTCGTTGCATAAAAAATAATGTTATAAAAGCTGATTTTGAAGCTGAACCAACCTCAGGAGTAGCGCCATTAACAGTTCAATTTACAGACCTTTCGGAAGGCAATCCAATATCCTGGCAATGGGATTTTGATAATGATGGTACAATTGATTCAGAAGAACAAAACCCGGAGTGGACGTACAACGAACCTGGAATATATTCAGTGGCTTTAATTGTTAGCGATGGGGAAAACGAAGATACACAAATAAAAGAGAATTACATATCAGTACTTGATGATACATTTACTTCTCCATTAGATTTACCAGAGGGATTAGCAGCATTTTACCCGTTTTCCGGCAATGCTATGGATGCATCAGGAAATGGGCTAAACGGTGTCGTGCATGGACCGAGTCTTACTGAGGACAGGTTTGGAAATCAAAATGAGGCATATTATTTTAACGGAGAGAGTGATTACATTGATTTGATTGACACCTTTTTTAGCGGTAATACCAATATGACGGAGGTAACATATTCTGTATGGGTAAAGATCGATGATTATGGCAGTGGTTATGTGATATCTGGTAAGGAAAGTTTCTGGAGATTAATCCGTTTCATGATTGGTGAAGATGGTAATTTTGGATTAAATGGAACATCTCAAAGTACCTATTTTGGTGGATCTTCAGATACAGTGGTTCCAACAAATGGATGGAATCATATGCTGTTAACATTTGATAATGGGATAATATCATGCTACTTAAATGGGAATTTAGTAAATAGTTTAATAACAACAGTTTCTGGTCTTGATTATAGTTTTCACGCAGCAGGAAACTCTACAGCAACCAATTATATAGGAGCTGTCCATCCTGTAAGCCCGGGCATCACTCTTTTCTTCAAAGGATTAATGGATGATTTTGCATTGTGGGGCCGGGTGTTATCAGAAAATGAAATTCAAAGTTTAAGTTCTGGGAGTTTAAAAGCCAACTTTATAGGTAATGATAACTCTGGCTCAGCACCATTAACAGTGACTTTCACAGATTTATCAACCCCACAAAATTCAATAATATTCTGGCAGTGGGATTTTGATAATGATGGTACAATTGATTCAGAAGAACAAAACCCTGAATGGACGTACAATGAACCCGGAACATATACGGTTTCTTTAACTGTAAGTGATGGCGAAGATGAAGATACGGAAATTAAAGGGGATTATATTACAGTTTTAGATGACATGAATTATTCACTCAGTTTTGATGGGGTTAATAACACTATAAATTTAGGTTATTTAGAGCAATTTGCAGATGACGGTGATGTTACTATCGAAGCATGGATTAAAATGGAAACCTATATTTCCGACGGGGGGTATGTATTTTGTTTGGGGGGTAATGGACATTTTGCCTTAGGGCGTTCTGAAAACATGAAAGCCGGTTTTAATGTTGTACTTGGAAATAATGATCAATATGGCATTGACGATCCAGATGAGCTTCCATTAAATACATGGACTCATATTTGCGGAATCTATGACAATAGTAATAATATTGCGTATTTATATGTTAATGGGATACTAAAAAATCAAATTGCGACACCGGACATTAATTTTCACCATCCTAATTCAAATAATTCTAATATAGGCTCCTATTATCAACCGTTTTACAGTGGGCATTTTAATGGATTAATTGCTGGCGTTCACCTAAGCCAAGTCATAAAATACACTAATGAGTTTACTCCAGCTTATCCATTAACCCCAACTGAAAACACAATTGGTTTATGGCTTTTTGATGAAGGAACAGGAACCGTTGCTTATGATTCAGGTGGTAATGAAAACCACGGCACAATTATCGGCGCAACATGGAGCACAGATGTACCTTCATTGTCATTAATACCTCCTTCCCAACCTTCAACACCTAATCCAGAAGATGGTGTAGAAAACCAGCCCATCGAAGTTGAGCTTTCCTGGTCATGCTCCGCTCCTTTTAACAATCCATTAAATTATGATGTTTATCTCGGCACAACAGACACACCGTCGCAAGTTGCCACTGGCATCCCCGACACATTTTACACACCAGGAACACTGGAATACAGCACAACCTACTACTGGAAAATTGTGGCACATGATGACAATGGAAATACAACTGAAGGTGAGGTATGGAGTTTTGTGACAGGAGATGAGCTTCTTGTCGGTTGGTGGCCTTTTAATGGTACAGTAAATGATGAAAGTGGAAACGGACATCATGGTGAAATAATTCAAGGGCCAAGCGGCAATTGTAATTTTGTAACAGATAGAAATGGAGTTCCAAATTCGGCTTTAGAATTTTCAGGCAATCCGGCATGGTATGCTATTGGCTCTTATGTTAAGATTCCTAATGATCCGGTATTTTATTTTGATAATTCATACACCATCAATTTTTATATCAAAATTTTTAATACTGGTTATGTGTGTGAAATTATAAATAAAGGATATGATAGTTATGGATTTCATTCAAGATTTCATAATTATGGAGAATATGGTTTAGGTTTCGGAGTGGGGATCATCGGTGGGGGTATTGGTATTAGCACAACTGATTTCACAGAACAATGGCATATGGTAACATTTACCCGAAATGGTAACACATCAGAAGGGGCAATTTATATTGATGGAAATTTAGTATCAAATGGAATTGTTGGAATTCCATCAGTTACAGATTATGATTTATGGTTTGGAATTCATGATTTTTATCATGGGAATGGTAGTAGCTATCCCTTGCAGGGGATTTTAGATGAAGTTAAAATTTGGAACCGTGAATTAGATCAGGATGAAATTTTATGGATTTTTCAAAATTAATAAAAATTATAAAAGTCACGAAAATGAAAAAAATAACATCACACCTGCTTCTTCTCCTGCTAACAAGCATAATAATCCAATCTTCCGCCCAGCAAGTCATCTCCACTGCCGGAGGCTACTTCGAGGGCGAAAACATTTCACTGAGCTGGACGCTTGGCGAACCGGTTATCGAAACCTTTGAAGGTAACGGCATCATCCTTACCCAGGGCTTTCAGCAACCCTACAACTTTTACCTGACGCAAATCCTCAACATACCCGCAGGCTGGAGCGGTATTTCAGGTTACATCAACCCGCTCAACAAAGGGGTGGAAAACATGTTTGCGGATCATATCCCGGATTTTATCATCCTGGCCTCGCTGACGGATTTTTATTACCCTGCCGGTAATGTAAACACC
>JABMQA010001194.1 GCA_013203545.1 Bacteroidota bacterium | reverse complement strand
TATCACTCAACAGATGTTACCATAGAAATACCAGAAAAAGGTATTGTTCATTTTACCATTGATGGAACCGATCCCACCAGTAAGTCTCCCATCTACAATCAACCCATTCACCTTGAGAAGGAGGCGACTATTAAAGCATGTACCTGGGCCGGGGGAGATTCCAGCCTTGTAGCCTTCAGGAAACTGGTGCCCATTGATATAAAGCCACCTGTATATAAAATTCGATTCAGCGAAAGGTATATGGCCGGCGGAGTTTTCGGACTCGTTGACGGAGAGCGGGGAAGCATGGATATCCGTGATGGGAAGTGGCAGGGATTTCAGGGAAAGGATCTGGATGTTGCAATCAAACCGCACTACGACAAGCCTATCATATCTGTAACTGTGAGTTGTTTACGCAATCACGGTAGATGGATTCTCCTTCCTGAGCTCATTGAGGTATTTGCATCTGAAGATGGTAATGATTTCAACAGGATCGAAAATCTTGCCATCGAACCTGCTGCTGAAAACGATGAGGTTGCTTTGAAAGAAATCTCAATTCCGCTACAACAAGTAAGGGCAAATTTTATCAAGGTCAAAGTGAAAAATGCAGGGTCGTTGCCCGATTGGCACCGATCGGCTGGGAATCAGGCATGGCTGTTTGTTGATGAGATTTTAATACAACAATAATTTAAATTGGAACTTGTATGGGCAAGATAAGCTTGCACCTTTCATTCTGATAATTTTATATCTTTACATTTTAAAAACATTTAGATATGAAAAGAATTGCATTTGTTATGCTGGCAATCATCCCGGTATTGTTTGCCCATCCACAAACCAATATGACAGTAAGCAACCCGGAGGCTGAAGCTGTGATCATGGGAAATTACAATCCAGGTAACTATCTTCCGGGCACAATCATCAACCATGTGGATTCGATCCTGCACGGCGTTGTGAATGATGTATCGAGCGATACCCTGATGGCCTGGCTCCAGCATATCGACAGCTTCCATAATCGCAACACAGGTTCTGATACCGTATCGCAAACAAATGGGATTGGTGCCGTAAGACGATGGCTGTATCAGAAGTTTAACCAGATCAGTGAAGCCAACGAAAACAGGCTGCTGATATCCTATATGGATTTCGATGCAAATATTTGTGGTATGCCACACCACCGGAATGTGTTTGGTGTACTGCCCGGTATGGATACCACCAAAAAAGAGATTGTTTTTATCGAAGGTCACTTTGATACCCGTTGTGAGGGTGCCTGCGACACAGCCTGCTATTCACCCGGGATGGAGGACAATGGCTCGGGAACCGTTCTGGTTTTGGAATTAGCAAGGGTAATGAGCCGGTATGCTTTTGATCATACGGTAATTTTCGCCCTCCCTACTGGTGAGGACCAGGGTTTATATGGCGCGAAAGCATTTGCAAATTATTTTTATAATAATGACGTGGAAATCAGGGCCTGTTTGAACAATGATGTCATTGGCGGGATTGCCTGCGGTAATACTTCATCGCCACCAAGCTGCCCGTATTTCAACCACATCGACAGCACAAATGTGCGTATTTTTTCATATTCCATGCCCAATGATTCCAGCCGGAATTCGAAGCACAAACAGCTTGCACGATATATCCAGCTGCACCAGGAAGAGGACATCAACCCGCTGCTGGAAACACCCATGCAGATTAATATGATCCTTCAGGAAGACAGGACAGGCCGTAGTGGTGATCATATCCCATTCAGGCAAAAGGGATATACTTCAATCAGATTTTGCTCACAGAACGAACATGGCAATGGATCAGGAACGCCACCCGACCGGCAGCATACAACCACAGATATCCTCGGGTTGGACCTCACGGTTCCTCCAAACGGGATACTGGATACATTTTTTGTTGACCCCGGATACTTAAGGCGGAATAGCATAATGAACGGCGTAAACCTGGGATACCTGGCAATGGCGCCCAACAGGGCCGACCCGGAATTTACACCACTGCCGGACGGTTTTATTTTTCAAATGACAGGGATTGATTCTTTATACCAAAATTACCGGGTCGCTGTTCGTTCACGTGGATCAGGAACGCTATACTGGGACACCCTGTACAATTTTACAGGAACTTCAACACTGGAGGTTACAGGTCTCGAACCTGATAAAGAGTATTATGTCTCGGTTATGAATGTGGAAAACGGCTTCGAGGGGATTGCATCCATCGAATACGAACATATAGTTGTAGGCACCGGACACAACCACATCTTCAATAATATCAACATGCTGCAAAACACACCCAATCCTTTTACTGATCAAACCAGTATAACAATTCAGGCTGGTGAAGAATGGGTAAATGCAACAGCTGAAATTCTGATCAGGGACCTTGCAGGCAGAAAGATAACGTCTGTTCCGGTATTGCTGGATCAATCAAAGAAAACGATCTCATTTAGAAATGATTCGGGTATGAAGGGTGTTTATACCTGTACACTCATGATTGATGGTCAATCCGTACAAACGAGGAAGATGATTGCGTTATAGGGGCGTCTTTATTGACAATCGGGAAACACTATCTCACCTCCATTTTCCATCAAAACAAAATATGCGGATCCCGGTTCCAGGTATTCGAGTGTATGGATTTGCATTTCCGGCCAGAAAATCAACCGGCCGGCAACTTCCTGTACAATAACTACATCACTCCCCTCCATTAAATCCAACACATCCACATTACATTCGCTCAAGACGGGTATCAGGTTCCAACCTTCATTGAGTTGAATCGTTTTCCCCTGATGCGTGCTTCCGTAAAAACTGAGGTCCAATCCCTCCTTTACCTTAATCATGTAACCTGAATTTGTATTCCAATCAATTATGGTGTTTATCCCGCCTTCCGGCCAAAATATTTGCCTTCGCCGGTCGGCAAGAATAACCACCTCACTGATGGCATTTAAAAAAATGGTTTCAACCAATGGGTCAGTGGCATCAATAAAGCTTGATAATCCATTCCACCCCTTATGCAACGAAACAATTTGCTGATTGGAGGCCGGCAACACATTAATAAAAACATCATCCGAGCCGGAGCAATTAATCGAATCAAATACATTGAGCGAAACGATGGTAGATTGGTAAGGTACCAGAATGATGGTCTGGGCTGTTTGATCTGTGCTCCACTCAAAAGTATAGGGTGGAATTCCCCCGCTGGCAGATGCAGTGAGTTCAACGGCTTCACCACAGGTTATGGTTACATCGCTTCCCGCATGGGCAACCAATCCGGGTTGGCTCACGGCAGTTTGTCCATTGATAAATTGAGCAGGTAACACATTTCCGTTGCCATTGCTATATTCACAACTCCCTGAAGTAAGTGTGTCGAAATTAAAAAAGCTTACACCACCTGTAGAAACAAAATTATATTCGATGAGCGTACCGAAACTGATATTTATCGGATTTAGCGATGCCCACGAAAGAATGATTGAGCCATTGTTCTCATTAACGAAGAAAAATCCGCCAAGGGATGGGTGTTTATTTTGATAACCTGTGTAAGATAACATCGTATTATCAAATTGAAGCACCAGCGAAATGGCAGCAACGCCATAGCAATTTTGCACGGTTACAGGAACGCTGATCATTTCAGTGCATGATGTTGCATTTTCCACCCTGGTTATGATTTCCTGGGAAAGAGCAATAGGACAAGTGAACAGAAGAATAAACAGTGAAAGAATTGTGTTTACCGCTTTAACATTAATTTTTCCGAATCGAACCATACATTGTTTCCAGTTGAAATCTGAATAGTACACAGATAAATGCCTTCAGGATATTGCGCACCATCAAAAACAAACTGATGGTTCCCTGCCCTTTCGGATTGATTCAAAAGCTCAATTTTCCGGGAGTGGTCTATTTTCTGGATACTGATGAGCACTCGTCCACCTTCTGGAACCGTGTATTCGATGGTTGTTTGCTGCCTGAACGGGTTGGGATGAACCGACATAAACAATTCGTCCTGAGATTGATCAAACCGATGCCGGCTTTCATTTTCATTATTGACCAGAAGAGGTATACTCAAAACGACATCCTGTATAATATTTACTTCAGGATTTACCATTTCGCTGTTTAATCCAATACCAATTGAAATATCACCCCTCTGCGTGGAAAGATCTTTTGTTTCCACAGTCAATTCTATGAACAAATCATCCTTGTTCATCGCCAATGGTGAAAGGTCGGCCCAGGCAAGCCTGGTGGTGCCATTATTTGAGTAGCTGATCATTTGCTGCTGATTGGACATCAGGCTTGCACGCGATATATCCAGACAGTTTTCGGGATAGAGTAACTCGAGTGATACGGCCCCGATTAGAGCATCCTTTTTGATCCTTACCGGTATGCGATACTTTTGCCAGGAATTTACAACCATTTCCGTTTCATGTATCATTTCAATTTCGAGTCCATCCCTTTTTCCCCCGCTAATGAACGAGGCATCAACATCACCATAGCACAGACTCAGCAAATCAGACTGCACCGTGTCGTTATAAAGGATAAGCGGGTAAATATCAGGCCGCATAATCCAGTCGCCAACCGGGAATTCATCTATCAGGTGCACGAAGCGCTTCATCACAAACAAGGCATCCGTACTGTTCACCGTATTGCTTCCATTCACATCGGCAGCTAGCAGGTTTATCCCCTCCAGGTTGATAACATGGGCAAAGTGCTGCAAGATCATCAGGGCATCTGTTGAATTCACCCCACCAAAATAATTGGGTATGGTAAATTGACAGAAACTATTGGAAAGACCGGTAAAGAAATAATTCCCATTGATATCAGTTGTGGTAGAATCTTTAACCACGTTGGCCTCGGTGATAATATAAAGTTTCGTATTCGGCATGCTTGATGAATCAGCATTTGCATACATCAGTTTACCATTTATCTGGTTCAAAGTATCAAGCGAATTGAAACCTTCATAGGAAAACGGATAAAAATACACTTCGCCCAGGCCGGAATTATCGTATTTATCATACACTCTGTGTGCTACCAACGCACTGTCCAAAGTATTCCAGAAATTATGACGGGCATTGATGTTGTTGGTGGTATTGTTATAAATATCATAGATACCATTATCGAACAGATCGCACCCGGAGCCAGGCGTATTTCCAATGGTTGGGCTACAAGTGCCACTTAAATAAATACCATAGGATGAATTATCAATGATCTGCGAATTTGTTATTACCGGTGAAGCGTAATAAATTTGTAATCCAAAGCCGGTAGAATTTCTGAAGATACAGCTATCAATAGCCGGTTGGGAAGTATACTGGCTTTTAACATTAAACCCACTGGCTTTTTCGATGATGCAATGTTTTAACGATGATGCAGCTCCGCTGAGGCTCGTACTTTGATTGAACGACAATCCATCCCAGCCACCTGCAGAATCATTTAAAGCTGTAAAGGTTATTGGCATATCAGCAGTGCCTTCTGCCCATAACCTACCCCTGTAAGTGTTGTGGCTACCGGTTGGATAAGCAATGTCGATTTTTGTATCCTTCGAAAATTTAATAGTATTTCCGGGCGCAATTGTAATGGTTGGTATATCGTTATGCCATAACGTGATGGTACTTAAAACAACATAATCACCATCAAAATAAGGCCATGACCTGCTGATGGTTTGTTGGCCGCCACCAACTAAAATTATCGATTCATTTTTAGCTGAAGTGCTGATTGTTGAATTTACAAAGGTTGGAAATCCGTTGGGATTTACCGCATATAATTCCTGCTGTTCGTTACTGTTTATCTCACAGTTTGTAAATGTAGGTTGCCCGTTATCACTCCGGATACCGGTTTGGTTATTAATTATTATGCTATTTCCAACACTGAGGCTGGAGTAATAGCAATACAATCCTATCCCCCCTGAATTCCAAATTAAGCAACTATCGATTGCTGGCTGGTTTGTGCTCTGACTTAAAATATTCCGGCCTTCTGCTTTTTCGATGGTACAATTTTTTAATGATGAGGTTG
>JABMQA010001193.1 GCA_013203545.1 Bacteroidota bacterium | reverse complement strand
CCCTAAATTCGGCCAATGAGCGGAAATCCTCTATTTCTTGACAAACCTATAGAAATATACAATAAATCAGCAATCTATTCTCAATGATCCTGTTTTAATGTAGTGTTTTTCTGAAATCCAGCCATAAGGGGATAAGGCTGTGTTCCTCTGGCCACAGAACGTGTTAAGCGAAAGATCGCAGCCATCCTCAGCAGATGTCGTAAGTTACAGCCGTCTCATGGAAGAGGACGAGGAAGCAACCGACCGAACCGTAGAATCATACAGAAAAACAGTTTCTTCCCTCATCCATCAGCATAATGCACGGGTCATAGATTGCCCCGGTGATAATTTGCTATCCGAGTTCGGCAGTGTTGTCGATGCCGTTCAATGTGCAGTTAAGATTCAGCATGTGATTAAAGCGAAAAATGCTGTATTACCCGAAGCCCGACGAATGGAATTCCTCATCGGCATTAACCTCGGGGATGTGATCGAAGAGGAAGACCGGTTATAACAATCTAAACCGGACACTATCGATCTCATATAATAAACTGGGGGTTAAAATGAAACGATTAGCTATATTTTTGGCACTTGTTTTGACGGTTATACTACTGTATCCTAAGGGAATAGTGGCTGTCGAAAAAAATTTTCATGCAGTAGCCGTTGCCTATCCTCCATTTACGTTGAGCGAAACCACGGAACATGGAATGTCCTGGGAACTATCCAAAACCGCTTTAGAAACTCAAGGCTACAATGTATCCGTCGAGTTTGCACCCTGGGCCAGAGCCTTTTCCGATACAAAAGATGGAAAATATGATGGTCTACTTATAGCTTACTGGACAAAAGAGAGGGCAGAACTATTTGTTTATCATGATCACCCGGTTGCCTTTGTCGCAACTGGTTTTTTTAAGAAAAAAGAGAGGAAAGACATAAAGTATACTGGCAATCTTAGTGATGTTAGTTCTTTTGATATTGGAGTTGAACGCAATGCTTCCATGGGTGAGGAATTCGATAAAGCTGATCATCTTAATAAAATATTTGTGAACGAATCCAAACAGATTTTAAAAATGGTCTATTTGGGAAACATCGATTTGGGCGTCGCAGGATTTGAGTATTCGAGGTCTAACTTGAAGAATATAGCTAAATTGCCAGGATTTGAAGGAATCATAAATGGGATTGAGTTTATACAACCGCCATTCACAAGACGTCCAGCTTATTTGATGATTTCCAAAAAAGCCCCTGACTTTAAACAAAAGTTAAAGGACCTGAATGCGGGATTAGAAAAAATACGAACTAACGGTGTTTTTAAGTCAATTTTAAAAAAGCACGGTATTTCAGTAACTGAGTATTTTCCTGAATAATATTTTTTTTGGGTCTCAAGAAACAAATACCACACAAAAGCAATGAGAAAGGTATCTGACTTTTCATATCTGAGGTAACAATGAACAATAATTCAACACAAATTGTTCTTAAAAACCGGAGTCGGTTATCCGTTCGGATAGTAGTTGTCGTTTTGTTATGCAGTTCGATATTGACCCTTCTGACAACAGCATTTCAGCTATTTTTTGATTATCAAAAAGCTGTAAAAAATATCCACTCAAATATTCAGTTCATTCAAGACAGCTATCTGCCTGCCATTATTTCCAGTGTTTACACCTTAGATGAGAAACAAGTTGAAATACTGTTAGAAGGCTCTTTGAATATCCTTGATATCGAATACATGGAAATTGAAGATGCCTCGAAGAATCTATTCAAATCTGTGGGAAATCCAGCGGTGAGCAGGGATGTGACTAAGGTTTTCCCACTGGACTTTACCACCCCCTCAGGGAAAGTGATTTCTGTTGGCATGCTTAAGGTTTTTGCCAGTCTTGAGGGAATTTATCATCGGCTCTTGGAAAAGGCGCTGGTAATTTTACTTTCAAATGCGGTCAAGACATTTTTTGCCTCAATACTTTTTTTGATGATCATTAACCATATGATTGTCCGTCATTTGACAAAAATATCAAATTTTACCCGCTACTTCAAGCTGAACGAACTTGGTCAAAAACTGACTCTAAATCGAAAAGCCTCCGAATCAACCAAATCTGATGAATTAGATCAGCTCGTGCGAACAATAAATGAAATGATTAAAAAACTTCGCGAGACTTATGAAAATATCGAAAAGGAAATCACTGAGCATAAACAGACAGAGAAAGCATTGCGGGAGAGCGATAAAAAATTCCGTGTTTTATACAACAGTTCGCCGGACATGTATGTTTCTGTTTCACCCAACGACGCCAGTATTATGCTATGCAACGAGACTCTTTTGAAAAATACCGGTTATTCGAGAGAAGAAATTATTGGTTATCCCATATTTAAAATGTACCATGACGATTGTATGGACGATGTAAAAAAAACTTTTCAACAATTCGTTCAAACAGGTGCTATTCAGGATAAAGAATTGATTTTAAAAAGAAAAAATGGAACCAAGATAGATGTAAACCTTAATGTCAATGCTGTAAGAAATGAAGAGGGCAAAATACTGTATTCCATTTCTTCCTGGAGAGACATCACCGAACGAAAGCAGGCAGAGGTATCCTTGCAAGAAGCACAGGCGACTTTTCTTACAGTTTTGGACAGCATTGATGCTACGATTTATGTTGCTGATATGGAAACCTATGAAATTCTGTTCATGAGTGAAGCTCCCCGCCTTAAAAGGCGGGGCATCTTGAAGGGCAAGGAAGGGGATTCCATCCCCTTTGACCCCTGTCCGCATTCATCCCCGCCATGAAT
>JABMQA010001192.1 GCA_013203545.1 Bacteroidota bacterium | reverse complement strand
TATGTAATTTATCTATTTCAAAAATAGACATTTACAACGAAATGTGCAACTTTATTTGCCTTTTTTATCAACATTAAATTGTTGGTTAAAAGACGTTTATGAAGTCCGAAACTTTAGTTAACAACCTTATGTCTGCCTTCAAATTTTTTAAACATAATCAGTTTTACAGCATCATAAATATTATCGGACTGGCGCTGGGCGTAGCATGTTCAGTATTGATCTGGATGTGGGTTAGCCACGAGGTTAGTTATGAAAATTTCCACCAAAATAAGGATCGGATATATCGGCTTGTGCTAGACATGGATTTTGAACAACCGGTTTCGTGGGCCATCAACCAGGGGCCTTTGGGTCCTTCTCTGGTACAGGATTTCCCGGAATTAGAAAAGTTTACCCGGTTTAAATTTTCGGGGCGCTTGCTTGAAAACAATGGAATTAAATTCCGGGAAAGTGGAGGCTATGCTGATCCGGCCTTTTTTGATATTTTCTCTTGTAAACTTTTACAAAAAAGTGAGGATTCAGTTTTCAAGGATAATCGTTCGATAGTTTTGAGTGAATCGCTTGCAAAGAAATATTTTAAAGACGAAGATCCGATTGGCAAATTTCTGGAGGTTGAAGACACCTATACATTTATGGTTACCGGTGTTTTCGAAGACATGCCAAAAAACAGTCATCTATGGTTTGATTATTTATTTCCGATGAGTCATGGCAAGGAAATAGGAATGTCGGTGGACAGATGGAATAACAGTACTTTTTATACTTATATACTGGTTAAAGATGGTACCAGTAATACTGCAATTAATGAAAAAATTTGCCATTACCTTGATGACAAACCAACACTTGAGGAAAACACTGAATTAAGGTTACAAGCAATTTCTGACATCCATTTATATTCAAATTTTGATTTTGATTTTGCAAGTGGCGACATAAAGTATGTTCGCATTTTTATGTTATCAGCCATATTCATACTTGTTTTGGCATGTATCAATTTTATGAATTTAGCTTCCGCCAGATCAATTAAAAGGGCAAAGGAAATTGGTGTTAGAAAAGTTACCGGTGCCACCAGGTATCAATTGATTACTCAAAACTTAGCTGAAACATTCCTGCAAGTGTTTATAGCCATTGTTGTATCACTGATATTGGTAAAATTCACCCTGCCCTATTTTAATGAAATAGCCAACAATGAGCTTATTTTTAATCTCCTGGACTTAAATTTACTAATCAGTCTATTCATAATTCTTACAACTTGTATAATTATTTCAGGGCTATACCCGGCCATACAGATCTCATTATTCAATCCTTTACATGCACTAAAAGGTGGTAATGTAAAAGGAGCCTACAGTTCAATATTTAGTAAAGCATTGGTTGTTTTTCAATTCTTGATTTCCGTGATACTTATTATAGGAGTTATTACCGTAAGAAAGCAACTGCACTATTTTCAAAATAAAAAATTAGGCTACGAAAAAGAGCATGTGTTAACATTTAGGATGGAGGATAATGTATTTTCTAATTATGACCAATTTAAAGCTGAATTACTACAGAGCCCTTACATTAAGGACGTAACACGTATGGCTGCTACTCCGGATGGGGGCTATATTTGGTCCAATACCCTGTTTAGCTGGGAAGGGATTTCAAGTGATAAGAAAATCCTGTTCAGAAACAACACCATTGGATACGACTATTTTAAAACCTTCAAGATGAATATTGTTGAAGGTCGCGCATTTTCAAAAAGCCATCCAACCGATACCATATCATCCCTCATTATTTATCAAACCGCTGCAAAAAGTATGGGTATGGATAACCCAATTGGGCAACGAATGCAATATGATGATGGGGATTATTTTACGGTTATCGGGGTTGTGGAAGATTATAATTTCGTTTCACTGGAAAACAAGGTTGAACCATTAATATTGTGGCTCAACCCCAACAATTGTGGAACGGTATGTATTCGGATCGACAAAAATAATTATCAGCATGCTATAAATTTCGTTGGAGAAAAATGGGATGAATATAAAAAGGAAAATCCGTTTGATTACACTTTTCTGAATGCCCGCCTGGAAAGCATGTATACCCCGGAACAAGAAATTTTTAGAATCATCACCTATTTCACGATACTGGCCATTCTCATTTCTTGTTTGGGTTTGTTTGGACTCACCTCATTTATGGTTCAATGCAAGATGAAAGAGATTGGAATCAGAAAGGTATTCGGTGGATCTTTGGGGAATATCAATATTTATCTTATTAAATATTTTTTAAAGCTGGTTTTAATCGCCAATATTTTAGCATGGCCTATTTCATGGTATCTAATGAGTCAATGGCTTAACAATTACGCATATCGCACCAACATTAGTTTTTGGGTATTTATGCTTGCGTTTTTCTTCTCTTGTTCAATTGCATTACTCACAGTAATTTTTCAAACCACAAAGGCCTCCAGGAATAATCCCATTGACATCCTTAGGTATGAATAACATATAATAATTAGATCCCAGGGCATCCGTGTTCCTGATCACAACAGTTGGTTTAACCGGCGGTATATCTGTTCACACAAATATACTTTTACCGGTTTCTTAATATCCTGTATTTGAGCCATATAAAAATCAAGCTTTTAATGTAGAAAATGTTATGTACTTGACAATATGGAGATTGTGTTATTAACAAGTTATCAATAGGTGCCTTTTTGCGCAAGTTGGGTTAAGTGTAATTTTGGATGTTCAATATCCAAAAAGGAAGCATAAATGGAGATAATGCAACGATTTTTTATGAAACAGCTCCAATAAAAAGTGTCAAAATAATCAAACGGTCTACACCCATCCGCATGCCAGCGGTTATTCAAATAAATCAATATTCTTTGATGCACCGGACGGAAAGTCCCCAATAATGAGCAATCTCTGTATTCCGGAACGCTCC
>JABMQA010001191.1 GCA_013203545.1 Bacteroidota bacterium | reverse complement strand
GTTTAGAGGCCGGTTTTCCGGCCCGGCCGGATCCTGCAGGGGTCAAGGCATACACGACCCGAGGATGACCCTTCAGGTATGGCGATGGTTATTGGAGGAAGTAATATGGAGGGCCATACCGGAGACCGCGAAGAACAGTTTGGGTTGACCTAATTTCCGGAAATCACGCAAATCATCCTGCCAGTTGGGTTGCGGGATAATCGCCACCCGCAAACCCAGCGATTCTATTATTCTTCCGATAACGGCCGGACCAAAGGCCGGATGATCCACATAGGCATCACCGGAAAATAAAATAACATCCAGTTGGTCCCAGCCCCGATCCAGAATTTCTTTGCGGGTGGTTGGAAGCCAGCTTACAGCTTGATTGTATTTTTGTTCATTAGCCATTAGTCAACTGGCCGGATATTATGTAAAAATAAAAATAATAAATACTACTATTACACCGAATACAAGCCCTGGTATTGGTCAGCGATTCGATCAATAATCGAAGTATAATTACCCTGATAACCAGTCTTTTTGAGCGATGTGATAAATTCCGAGTGCTAGGTTCTGAGTTCTGCCTGGTAACTTGTGCCATACCGACGCACAAATTGTGCTTTGGAAGGTAAACCTTGGCGCAGGCTGGAATATTGAGGACTTGTCGCTCGTCAGTTGTCACTAAGAGTTATTAACGAATCAAAAATTGGAGAACACTTTATCAGAATCCTGAGAATTAGTACATATTTATAGTAAGATATTTTCGGTGCAAATGACCACAATAACTGTAATACCTTACTTAGACACGTTCATATTATATCCCTGTGCTCTCTAGCTACGCCAGGGCTTCGATAATCAAGCTTCGGTGGGTAAACTTTTTACTTTTATCTTTTTACTTTTAGCTTCTTCAGTAATTTGCTTCCTGGTCGGCGTAAGGATAAATTAGTTCATGTTTAATTGGTTTAATGTATTGATGTTGGAGCAGACAGGTAATATTTCAGGTGGACGGATGTGGATTGTCAAACTTGGAAACATTTTTCAGTCTTCCCTACCGCGACTTACGACCAGATAGATCAGAGGGATTATTGAGTGAAAATTTTCAGCATATACGCAGGAGAAGCGAAATGGTGCTCGAAGTTGTAAAATCGGTTTCTACCGCTATATCAATTGCCAGCCGATTAAAGGGGATAGCGGCAAACATTAAAGATGTAGAGTTCAAAAATTTGTTAGCAGACTTGAGTATTGAACTAGCGGATGTTAAAATGAAGCTTGCTGGGGTTCTGGATGAAAACACTCAGCTTAAAGATAGACTTCGAGTGCTTGAGAATGCAGAAGGTGAGCCATGCCCATCATGCCACAAACATGGTTGGCATGTTGTGAGTTCGAAGCCAGATCCGAAGTTTGAATTGGTCGGTGCCATTAAGAGGCAGTACAAATGTTCATTTTGTGGTTACGAGGATGAAAGTACCGGAAGAAAGTGGTAAATCTAACATGTCATTGGAGAGGGACACTGCTTGTCAACCCCTCAAATTAGCGGTAGAATGCAAAATATACGTTACTCTATATTATAAACAATGAAAGGAGTGAAAATAATGAAAATAATGATTCTATTGGTAGTTTTAAATATCAACATTCTTTACAGCCAAACTTTGGTCCAAACAATAAACGGAAAATACTTGGTTCCATATTATGATGTGGATAACGATGGGATAAATGAATTAATAAATTTTCGTTTATACAATCATATTGAAATATACGATGGCGCCACCTATCAACTAAGATACACCGTTGATATCCCCGGCTATAGCCTATTTTCTGGATATATGCCTTCCAATCCATTTTTTGATTTTGATGGAGACAACCAAGTGGATTTATTGGGTCTAAACCAATCTGACAACGGTCCAGGGTACAGTGAGGGTTTCCAGATACGAAGAATAAGTGATAATTCGATTCTTTTTGAATACACGGATTCAGACGCTGTTTCTGCCGAGCAGTCTTTCGCTCAGGTATTTAGGACAGAACTTGATGGTGTGAATTCATATTTCATTGTTGCGTTACAAATGTTTGATGAAAATGTTGACGTGGCTTACAAGACACTGATCTTTTCAGATCCAAGCTCAACAGCTGTTACAAGCGATTTTTATCTTCCTTCGAAAATTAAATTGAATCAAAACTTCCCAAACCCATTTAACCCAGTAACCAACATCCCTTACCAGATCAACAAATCTGGCCATATATTGTTAAATATCTACGACGTAAATGGTCGTTTAATTGAAACTTTAGTCAACAAGTATCAGGAAGTTGGATCCTATTCATCTGTGTGGAATCCCAAGCAATTAAGCAGTGGACCGTACTTTTATCTAATTGAAATAGATGGACAGATAACAACAGCGAAAAAAGCAATATTTCTCAAATAATTTATTATCTGCGCCTTCTATGCCTCAGCCCACCTGCCGCTGAAAGCAATTATTGTTGATTAGCCATTAGTCAACTGGCCGGATATTATGTAAAAATAAAAATAATAAATACTAC
>JABMQA010001190.1 GCA_013203545.1 Bacteroidota bacterium | reverse complement strand
TTCACTGCGAAGCGCAGCAGAATCTAACTCCACGTATAGAATCCGGTTTTTTACCCATAGTCTCACGGTATGTTTCGATATCATCTCACCCACAACTTTATCCCACGAATCGATCAGCCTGGCTTCATTCAGTTTTGAATCAAGTTTATAGGTTTTTATCAGCTCCTTGATGGCTTCGCCGATTGTTTGTTCATTCGAATTTCTCATGTCGGAATATTTTGAAGGTCTTGATCCTTAATCTCAAAAGCCTCACCGTTTCTGATGTCAAATATTTTGTGATCGATATCAATTTTTTCCAGGAGGTGCTCGATCCGTTCGCGCTGAGTATCTGTAATAAATACCTGGCCAAAGCGGTTGTCGCTGGTAAGTTTGATGAGTTGCTCAACCCGTCTGGCGTCCAGTTTATCAAAAATATCATCCAGGAGCATCACCGGCTTATAGCCCTTTAATTGCATGATATATTCATATTGTGCAAGCCTTACGGCGATGATAAAAGATTTTTGCTGGCCCTGCGACCCGAATTTCTTGATGGGATGACCACCAAGCTGAAAATTCAGATCGTCTTTGTGAATGCCCACAGTTGTATATTTCAGCAACCTGTCCTTACTGAGCGCTATCGCAAGCAACTCCTCCATCCCTCTGCCGGATAAATGGGAATCATAGTCGATGGTTACCACCTCTTTTCCATTAGAAATAATCTGGAAGTAGCGGTTAAAGATGGGGATGTAGTTCTCCAGAAAGGTCTTACGTTTGGGATATATCTTATGGCCCAGGTCGGCTAACTGCCTGTCCCATATCTCAATGGATCCGGCATCGAAATAGTTTTGATCGGCGAACATCTTCAGCAGAACATTCCGGTGCTGTAACACCTTGTTGTAATTGATCAGATCATCAAGGTAAACCTTATCGAACTGTGAAATAACGCTGTCGATAAAACGCCGCCTTACCTCGCTGCCCTCGTTGATGAGATCACGATCGTACGGCGATATCATTACCAGCGGATACAATCCAATGTGATCGGCCAGGCGTTCGTACTCCTTTTTATTGAGCTTGAAACTCTTCTTCTGGTTACGGCGCTGTACACACTGTATGCTATCGTTTTTATCACCATTCACGATATATTTTCCCAGGATTGAAAAATACTCCTCGTCGTGGCGAATATTCTGATTATCGATGGAGTTGAAATAACTTTTGCAAAACGACAGGTAGTAAATCGCATCCAGCAGGTTAGTTTTACCGGCAGCATTATCGCCGATAAAGCAGTTTATCTTAGGCGAGAATTCCATTTCAGCCGACCTGTAATTTTTAAAATTGTACAGACTGATTTTTTCTAAATACATGGCAATTTTTTCAAGATTCGGTTAATGCTTTCACTTCATCAGCAATTTTTTCAAGCAACCATTCAGGGGTGGAGGTGGCTCCCGTAATTCCTGCCGATTGTATTCCTTCAAACCATTCCGGATTTAAATCCTTCACACCACCAATGTAGTGCGAATGGTTATTCACTGCCTGGCAAAGGCTGAACAAGTATTTCCCGTTGGAGGAATGTTTTCCTCCGGCAAAAAGGATCAGATCGTGGCCTTTAGCAAATCCCTTCAATTTTTCATCCCGGTTCAGCACATGACGGCAAATGGTATTGTTAGCATCAAAGTGTGTATTTTTGATATCGGTACCCATGCTGATTTTATGCTTAATCAGCTCGAACACATCTTTGTTTTTTGTGGTTTGCGCATACAAACAAACCGGTTTGGTAAAATCTATTTTTTCGATGTCTTTCTCATCATCTACAATGATGGCTTCATCCATGGTCTGGCCGGTAAGCCCGATCACTTCAGGGTGGTTTCTTTTTCCGAAAATAACCACCTGCCCTTTATGCTGTCTCGCTTCTTCATACGATTTCCTTATCTTATCCTGTAACCTGAGAACAATCGGGCAGGTACCTTCAACTAACCTGATGTTGTTCTTTCCGGCGATTTTGTAGGTTTCGGGCGGTTCACCGTGAGCCCTGATAAGGACTGTTGTACCCTTTATTGTTTTAAAAAATTCATTATCAATCACCTGTAAACCCAGGTTTTTCAACCGGGATTCCTCCTCCTCATTGTGAACAACCTGCCCCAGGCAGTATAAAGTACCATCCCTGGTCAATGCTTCTTCAGCAAGTTGGATGGCCCTCTTCACACCAAAACAAAATCCGGCTCCGGGATCAATATCAATTTTCATTTATCTCAGGATATGATTTGCAAAATAACCAATTTTCGTCCGATCTCTGTCAGAAACTTATCAACGAAAATTCACTAAATGGAAATCGGATTCACGCAGCATTCAGTAGATAATTGCAAAATAATCTATGCGCAGCTGAATCGAAGGCTGGTATAGATTTTATGACAATGGGGTCAGAATAAAGGGGGTTTTACTCAATCCCCGCAAAGTGCTTCATAAACTGAACACGCTCGTAGGCTGCAGGGTTGTCAGCAGATTTTACACTTAACTTACCGATAAACTCTTCGGTGGAATTGAATCCGTGTTTGTCCATCCACTTTTCAATAAAGTCAACCATATCCTTTATTACGCCGAACCCGTTCTTATACAGTGCCGAAACTACCTGGGTTGCTTTTGCGCCCGCCAGCAATTGCTTCACAACCCCTTCGCCGTCGTGGATACCGGTAGATGCTGCAATATCACAATGCACCCTGTCCGATAGCATCGCTACCCAACGAAGTGAATTTGCCAGTTCATCCTTTGTACTGAATACATTGGTCGCAGTAACTTCAAATTTATCGATGTCGATATCGGGAGAAAAGAACCTGTTGAACAATACCATCCCGGCAATTCCCGTCCACGAGAGTTTAAGGGCTGTTTTGGCCAAACCTGAAAAATAAGAACTGATCTTAACCGCAACGGGAATGGAAACCTGCCGCATAACCTCCATCACAATGTCGAAATAGATTTGTTCGTTTATACTACCATCTCTTTTAGGATCAGATGGTAAGATAAATATATTCAGCTCCAGACCATCAGCGCCTGCATTTTCAATTTTTTTTGCAAAACTTATCCATTCCGAGGAGGAAATGCAGTTGATGCTGGCAAAAACAGGAACGGTAACAGATTTTTTCGCGTCTTCAATAAGCTTCAGATAGTCGCCAACATCCTTATCTTTTGTATAATTACTGATGTAGTCCTCGGCTTCCGGATAAGCAAAAATCTGGTTGTTTTCAGTATATACCTTGTTGATCTGTTGCATGATCTGTTCTTCAAACAAGGATTTTAAAACTATGGCTGCTGCCCCGTTTATTTCCAGATTCTGAAGGTTTTCCACAGATTTTGTCAATCCTGAACTCCCTGCAATGATAGGGTTCCTGAGTTTAAATCCCATGTAGTTGGTGCTAAGATCTGCCATGATGGTGTATGAATTTCGTTTTTATTCTTATTGATCAAATTGCCAAACAAAAATAGGTATTCATTTTAAAAGTCATAATATTAAAAAACCAGACAGCCTTATTTTTATCAAAAATAAATAGATGAGGGGGTGGGGAGCTGAGCGCAAAGTGAGAAGCGTGTTGTTCAGAGGGCGGCAACCTGCTATTGGCAATCCTGATGCTGGAAATGAATGTAAAATAATTCTAAAACTTTTTTTTATCAATCAACTCCCCATCCACCAACACAGGCACCACCTCCGTTGTGTCAATCGTAAACGAATATTCCAGCACATCATCTACTCCCAATATTCTTAAGCGCTTTCGGTGAAGTGCTTTTTCGATATAGGTACTGATGGAATTTGCATTCGATCCAAAAAAAAAGGGTAAGCTACCTGTATCGCATCGCTACGACTGCCTACCCTTGCTGCCTTCCGACCCTGGGGGAATTCAGCAGGAGCTGATCGTACAGGACTTACCCAGCGGCAAAAGTAATATTTCTACTGGAAATTGCAATATTTTGTAAATTTTTTCTGTTTTTGCGCTTTACTTATTACATTTGTCTCATTAATCAATAAATTACCTAAAACTATGGAAAAAAAATCTAGCTTTTCAG
The DNA here is from genome assembly GCA_013203545.1 of Bacteroidota bacterium. Classification (GTDB taxonomy): domain Bacteria; phylum Bacteroidota; class Bacteroidia; order Bacteroidales; family 4484-276; genus JABMQA01. Next base: position 2,634 of record JABMQA010001190.1, on the reverse strand, counting down.
TTGCCATTACAAATGGCATTTACATCGGTGTTGTGCTTATCCTGTATTCGTTGGCACTTTTTGTGCTCGATGTAGCGCGTGACCATTGGTTGCAGTATTTCAGTTTCCTGATTATGATTGTTGGTGTGTACATTGCCGTAAAGAATTTCAGGGATAACCACACCGACGGCTATTTAACCTATGGGCAGGCCTTTGGGAATGGTTTTTTGACCTTGTTATTTGCAAGTATTTTAGGTGCCATTTATACGTTTATCTTTTTTCAATTTATTGCCCCCGGCGAAGTGGCCAAAATGCTGGAAATAGCTGAGGAACAGATTTACGAATCCAACCCCAATATATCGGACGCTGAATTCGAGATGGCCTGGAAATGGGCATCCATGATGATGAAACCCTGGATGATGGCTATTTGGGGATTGCTTGGAAGTGTAATTGGTGGTCTGATCATCAGTGCCATTGTTTCCATTTTTGTTAAAAAAGAACAACAACAATTCGGATAATCTTTTTAGATGGATATTTCCCTGGTCATCCCCCTATATAACGAAGAAGAGTCGCTGCCGGAACTGGTGCCCTGGATCAAGCGGGTGGTTCAGCATGAAAAACTTAGCTGCGAAATCATATTGATTGATGACGGCAGTTCGGATAAATCGTGGCAGGTAATTGAAACTCTTAGCCATGAAAATACTGAGGTGAAAGGAATTAAATTCAGACGTAATTATGGTAAGTCGGCTGCACTAAACCGGGGGTTCAACCTGGCCCAGGGCGATGTTGTAATTACAATGGATGCCGATCTGCAGGACAGCCCGGATGAAATTCCCGGGCTCTACAGGCTTATTAAGGAGGATGGATTTGAGGTGGTTTCGGGATGGAAGAAAAAAAGGCGTGATCCCATCAACAAACGATGGCCGTCAAAATTCTTCAACTGGACTACCAGAAGAATTTCGAAGCTGAAATTACACGACTTTAACTGTGGGCTAAAGGCCTATCACCGGGATGTGGTGAAAAATGTTGAATTGTACGGTGAGATGCACCGCTACATTCCTGTGATTGCCAAATGGGCCGGATTTAATAAAATCACCGAAAAAGTGGTTCATCACCAGCAGCGGAAATATGGCAAATCAAAATTTGGAATGGGCAGGTTCATCAAAGGTTACCTCGACCTGATTACACTAACCTTCGTCTCAAAATTCGGAAAGCGGCCCATGCATTTCTTTGGAGTGATCGGGTCCTTACTGTTTTTGATTGGTTTTGTGATTGCCGCTTACCTGGCCTATTCAAAATTTTTCATGCAGGGTTACCGGATGACCGAGCGACCCCTGTTTTATTTTGGCCTTCTGGCGATGGTTATGGGGACACAGGTTTTTGTGGCCGGTTTTATTGCTGAAATGATTTCCCGAACTGCACAAGGACGAAATGATTACCAGATTGAGAAAGAAACCGGCATTGAGTGAAATATAGTTCCAGATGAATAAACCAGGTTCCGGAAAAATATGTATTGTCGGATCAGCACATCCCCTGCGTGGTGGTTTGGCGGCGTACAATGAGCGTTTGGCCAGGGCCTATCAGGAATTGAACAACAAGGTAAAAATCATTACCTTCTCGTTGCAATATCCCGGATTTTTGTTCCCCGGCAAAACACAATATTCTTCCGAACCACCACCCTGCGATCTGGATATTGCAGTAAAGCTTAATTCGATAAATCCGGTTAACTGGATTAGGGTTGGCGGAATGATCAGGCAAATGCGACCTGATATTTTGATTATCAAATATTGGTTGCCTTTTATGAGCCCGTGTTTAGGTACGGTGGCCAGGATTGCAAAGAAAAATGGCGTGACCAGGGTAATTTCCATTCTGGATAATATAATTCCTCACGAGTCCCGTCCCGGCGACAGGGCTTTCTCAAAATATTTCGTTAAGCCCATAGATGGTTTTATTGCCATGTCGCGACAGGTTATGAGCGACCTGGACCAGTTCAATACATCCAAACCACGGCTTTTCTGTCCGCATCCGCTCTATGATCATTTTGGTGATCTCAGCCCCAAGCACGCAGCATTGGAAAACCTGAACCTGGATCCGTCATATAAATATATTTTATTTTTTGGATTTATCAGGGACTACAAAGGTTTGGACCTGTTGCTGCAGGCAATGACTGATGAAAGGATCAGGGCAATGAAACTGAAATTGCTTGTTGCCGGAGAATTTTATACCGATTCAAAACCATATTTTGATATCATCGAACATGAAAAACTTAGCGATCGCGTAATCATGTCTAACGATTTTATACCGGATAGCCGGGTGGCCGATTATTTTAATGCCAGTGATATCGTGGTTCAACCATATAAGGATGCAACTCAAAGTGGCGTTACTCAAATTGCTTATCACTTTGAAAAACCTATGATTACCACTGACGTAGGTGGCCTTGCCGAAATTGTTCCCGATGGAAAGGTTGGATACGTTATTAAGCCGGATGCAAATGAGGTATCAAAATCAATAATCCGGTTTTACCAGGAGGAAAAAGAGGGGCAGTTTATCGAAAATATAAAAATTGAGAAACTGAAGTATAGCTGGGACAGGATGATCGAGTCCATTGATGCGTTGTTGGAAGAAGGAAGAAGGAAGAAGGAAGTAGGAAGTAGG
>JABMQA010001189.1 GCA_013203545.1 Bacteroidota bacterium | reverse complement strand
GTTAAAGCCAAATTAATATTCGTCCTGGCCCGCCAACCTGAATGCCTGATTCTGGACGAACCTACCAGCGGACTCGATCCCATCACTCGAAAGGGACTCCCCTCTATCATCGGGCAACTTGCTCGCGAACACAAGATCACCACCCTCATCTCATCGCATAATCTCGACGAAATCACCGCCTATGCCACCGATGTCGGTATCCTGCATCATGGTCGGCTAATCTTTTCGGCAAGCCTGGATCAAATTAACCATCAGATAGCCATGATCCAGTTTGACAATGGTAACGCCCCTGCTCTCGATGATTTGCCGGATCAAATTATCAAATCAAAAAAACATCAAAACACAATTCAATGGCTGGTTTGGGACAAAAACCATCCCGATGTAAAAAAGTTTGTGAGTCGCTCAAACACCGAAAATATCCTGATTCGATCTATAAGCCTCCAACAACTGCAAATATTCTTGACGTCTGTCGAAACAAGTGATTTTTTTCAACCAGACATGCAGGATTAAATGTCATGCACCCCATTATAATCAGTGAATTTTATCAAGCCAAACGGGGTGTGATGCAAACCGTCGTATGTATCACCATTCTGGCTGTTGCTACACGATACTTACTTGGCGACGCCGGATTAATGATTATGTTATTTTTTGTTTTACCCATATATTTGAATTTGGCGGGCATAGGCACTTTTGCCGAAGAATTTTCCAAGGACTATTATCGATTTTTATTCCACCTGCCGGTTCGCCGAACCGGAATATGGCTGATTAAAATATCTTTCGGGTTAATTATGGGGGTCGCGGCGGCGCTGCCCACTTGTCTATCCATGAAGATAGAACCATTGCCTTTTTTCGAAGCAGACATGATCGACAACCTTCGAATAAATTCCATGTCGATTTTTTGTGTGGTCTTCGGCGTGGCCTTATATTTTTACGCTGCGGGAGTTTTTTCGGTATGTTGTTGCGTGGTCAGCAACAATGCGTTCGCCCTCAGCATCATCTTATCCTATTACCCGCTGGTGATATTCAGCCTGGGCGTCACCCTGCTGGGGTACGAACCTCGGATTAACGATTTTCCTTTTATTTACACCGCCGCCGCCATTCCCTTACTGCTGGGAGCACTGGTTATATTTTTAAATCGGAATCCATATCTGCCCCAAAAATGGAAGTGGCGAATGATGGGTGTGATTTTCAAAGTTTTATCAATTGTCGTATTCATCTGTGCCTGCCTGGGGTGCTTTAACTGGAATAAAAAGCACAGCCCCAATTATACGCATGGGGTTTACGGTTTCAGTCCCTCACCCGATGGAAAATATTTCTATGTATATGCCCATGAATACCCGTTTGTTGAATACAGCTATATTTTAGATGAAAACGGCAATCTTGTATCCGATCTGGGATGTTACACCTTTCCTCATTATTTCGTTTTTTTCTCGCCGGAATCGCCACCCTCGCATATCATGTATCACCAAACGCGACCGCTTATTCCCTGGTCAGAACTTATTTCTTTCTCCCAGGAGATTTATCGCGAAGACGGCCTTACCTTAGCCGAGAGAATTCCAATCTATTACCCTCCATATATTTTGCTTAATCTGAACACGGGAAAAAAACATTTTCTGGCGAACATAAACCATCACACACATACCTATTATTATTCTTATTATCGGATCTGGAGCCAGGATGGACGCTATATCTATGGACTCAAAATAAAAAGGGGGGAAGGCTTCAAAAAATATCGCCTTTTCCGGCAAGATATTATCAGCGGGCAAACACATTTACTCGAGTCGTATTCCAATAAGCCGGGCATGTCCCTATCGCTATATTATTTGCAGGAAAACATTCTTCAACTGATAGAATCCAACGAAGACAATCAGGAAGAAAATCCTCAAGAGATTGTGACTATAGTATATCGGGATGCGAAAAAGACATTTTCCTATCAAATTCCGCCGGATATCGAACAGTGGGACGTTAATCCCAAGGGGGAATATTTAGTGCTGCTGCGTCAGATAAAAGACGAATCCTGGAAATATGAAATGGTGATCAGATGGCTGGAAAATGAAAAAGAATTTGTTGTCCTGAACTCTTCACAAATACCGATGAACAAATCTGCGGATCCGGAAAGGGAGCCACACTTTTATGCATCATTTGATTTTTCCCCTTCTGGTCGATATTTCTTGTGTTCTGCCACTATCGCAAACCGACAAATCTACTGGTTGATTGATTCCACCCTGGAAAACGCGCAAAAAAATTTCGATTTTGATGGTGAGGAATATAATTTCCGCCATTATTTCTTTTCCCAGGATGAATCGAAAATTTACTTTATCTGGTCTAAAAAATGGGATAGTCCCAAACACATTCAGGTTTATGATATCTCCCAAAATCGATTTTCCCTTAAAACACCCATAATCCTCAACAACTGTTGCGATGAATTTCACTTTTTGAATAACACTCACCTATTATATCTTACTAATGAGTCATCGTATTTAAATAGATTATGTGTACTCGATCTTAAAAACGGGACAACGAAGCCCTTTTTTAATCCAGATTTCCATCTAAATAATTCTCGAAATTAACACCCACCAGCACTAAACATGCCCACGCAAGCGT
>JABMQA010000105.1 GCA_013203545.1 Bacteroidota bacterium | reverse complement strand
GTTTTGGAAGGTGCATTGCAGGTGATTGTCTGCGCAGCAATTTCCTCCGAAAGCGTTGCAAGCGGAATATGTTTAAATTGTTTAAAAACCAGGTCCGAATGAATTTCATCTGAAACAATCAACACGTTTTCTTCCAGGCAAATTTCAGCCAGTGTTTGCAGCTCTTCCTTTGACCATACGCTGCCACCAGGATTGTGCGGATGGCAAAGCAGCATCATTTTCACACCCGAAATCTTTTGCTTCAGGTCATCAAAATCAATGCCCAGCCTGCCGTTTACAAGTTTAAGCGGATTCTCGACCTTGATCCGCTTGTTGTTTTCGATGGCATAAAAAAACGGGAAATAAACCGGCGGCTGAACAAGTATCTTATCCCCGGGTTCGGTCAGGGCCATTACAAGCATATTAATGGCAGGCACAACCCCCGGACTAAAGCTGATCCACTCATTTTTAATCTTCCAGCCATGGCGCTCCAACATCCATCCTGAAATGGAATCGTTGAAACTTTCGGTCCGTATTGAATATCCAAGTATCTCGTGATCAAGCCGGTGTTTTACTGCGTCAATAATGAAGTCCGGTGTTTTGAAGTCCATATCGGCAACCCACATGGGAATAAGGTCGTTAGTGCCGAAAAACGGAGTAGTAAGATCGTATTTTACACAATCGGTATCTTTTCTCTCGATGATTTCATCAAAATTGTATTGCTTCATATGTTTACATTTTTATCTTAAACAGGCGCCCAAAAGTAATGAAATTGGATTGATGAAACACTTATCGGAAGAGGAATGGAATAATGAAGATGTGATGTGGGGACTGAGTAGTGTTGGGAAAAAAAGACGGAGGGATGAAGAAAGAAGCATATAAAGAATCTATTTTAAAAAGCCCCCGGCATAAAACAACCGGGGACTTTCGGGATTAATCAATTAATATGAACTTAATACTTTCCATTACCTTTCCGTTAACAACCAGCGTAACGATGTATGTGCCGGATTTCCAGTTTTGGGTAAGTACGGTATGCTTGTCAACCGGTTCCGTAAATGGTATTGTTGTTACAAGCTCCCCTTTCAGGTTCTTGATTTCAACTACCCCGTTTACCTCCGTCATATCCAATGTGTATCCAATAATCAGATAATCCTTTGCAGGATTGGGATAAATCTCCAATAGTGATGGTGGTTCACTGGCAAGTAATTGGTTATATTCCTCAATGGCTTCAGATGATTTATACAAATCAGGCATCAGTATGGGTTCCTCATAAGTCATTTCTCCCAACGAAATCAGTATATTCTTTGCATAAACCGAAGCCGGGACTATTTCCGATACGAGGGCATAAAGCTGCTGGATTTGCCCTGATGCGCCTGCATGCCAACCACTGTCGGATGCCATAACCTCAACTGCCATGTTATAAAACCCAACCATATTCTGGTGGGCTGCCAGTTGATCCTCCTGCAGGTTGTATAGTGCCGGTAAATTTTCCAGTATGCTTTCGCCCTGTTGCCAATTTCCTGCTTCTAATTGCAACATGGCCAGACGGTATTTGGATTGCAAATCGCCATCCTGCTGCAGAAGCAGTAATACACTGTCGTTTCCGCCCTGGACATTTGCCGGATTGCTGTAATAATGTATCAATCCGTTGAACGCCCTTGCTTTTTTCAGTTTATGGCGAGCCAGATTCGATTCCATTTCCTCTTTAAGGCTTACCAGGCTTCTGCCGGTCAGTATTTGGGCTTTCATATAACCGGGCAGGGGATCGAAGCGCTCATCCAGCTTATCCATCAGCACATCCGATTTGGCGGTATGTGGGTTGGCTACCATAATATCGCGAAGCATCGAACCGGGGATTACATCTTCCTTTTCGATGGTGGATCCAACCACAGTTTCCGACAGGTTTGGCGATTCGGCCATCAACTCGTTATACACCTCCGCAGTTTCCGGTGGAATGCTGGTGGCAACCTCGTTGTTCAGGGTTTCGGTATCGCCACCGTCAACCAGAATGGCAAGACTTTGCCCTAAAGCTACAATATCCTGGTTATCCCCGGTGAGGTTGGCACGCATTTCTTCTTCACTTTCACTACCACTTCCGCTTTCATTGGGCGGGCAACCATTTTCAAAAGTCCATGACGGGCTGCACGGCCTCCCATCCGGTGTTACCGAATTCGAGGTATAATCGATGGGAACTACCCTGCTGTCGTTATTATTTGTAGAATAGTAGTAGGTGATATGACTGCCTTCGTTGTTGATGTCGTCATAGTCACCGTTTGGAGTAATGTCAGGTATATGGAAGAGGTTGCCTGCCATATCCTCCGGGTTTGTACTGTATGCCCCCTGGTTGGGTGCAATACCCCATCCTATACGTTCAGGGCGGGGAACAAGGATATCGAAATCACAATCATCGAACACACAACACAGAATTTGCAGCCCTTCGGCCGGTTCATCGAAGTTTCGGTTAAGCTCCTGTGCCGAAATGCCCTGCTCAAGGTTGGTAAACCAGTTGCGGTACACTTCGTTGGGGTCGCTCCCGGAATTGTTCACAATCATCCCGATGCCGGTGGGGTAATCTTCGTTGCTGTAAAAGTTGTTCTCTTCAATGGTGTATGATGTGGAATTATCGAGGTAGAGCCCATATCCCCCGTTACTGGCAAAAACCGTATTGATCCCGAAATTACAATCCTTCACCAGGGCATTGGTCATGGCGCTGATATAAACCCCCTTGAAATTGTTGTTGAAATCGGTATATCGAATGCCGGCAAAGCGGGTACTTGAAATTGCAGTAGCATGAATGCCGTACTCCAGGTTTTGGAAAGAGCCATTGTCCCACTCCAGGCATTCCCCTCCGGCACCGGTTGAGGTACATTCCCCTTCAACCAGAAAAGTGGAATTGTTGCCCTGGATCCCAATCCCGGCATATTCAAGGTTTGAATTATTGGTGAAGGTGCAGTTTTTAAACCGCACGTTTTTTACATTGTTCAAAGT
>JABMQA010001188.1 GCA_013203545.1 Bacteroidota bacterium | reverse complement strand
GCATTGGAGGGAGGTGTTGCAGCGCTGGCGGTTTCATCTGGGCATGCAGCCCAATTCATCGCTTTGAATAACATTTTGAAACAGGGGGACAATTTTGTTACATCACCCTTTTTATATGGTGGGAGCTACAACCAGTTCAAGGTTTCATTCAGAAATCTGGGCATTGATGCACGTTTTTCAGAAAGCCTGGATTCTTTGGATTTTGAGAAACTGATCGATAAAAACACAAAAGCCTTCTACCTGGAAACCATTGGGAATCCGGGCTTCATTGTTCCTGATTTCGATGAATTTTCCAAATTATCCAAAAAATATGACCTGCCACTTGTTGTGGATAACACCTTTGCCGGTGGCGGATATCTTTTCAGACCATTGGAACATGGTGCTCATGTAGTTGTAGAATCAGCCACCAAATGGATTGGAGGGCATGGCAACAGCATAGGTGGTGTTATTGTGGATGGTGGAAATTACAATTGGGGAAATGGCAAATTCCCGCAATTTACCGAGCCGTCCGAAGGCTACCATGGATTGAGGTTCTGGGAGGCCTTTGGATCGGATTCGCCGTTCGGGAACATCGCTTTTATTATCAGGGCAAGGGTTGAAGGATTGCGTGATTTCGGCCCCTGTATCAGCCCGTTTAATTCATTTCAATTGATCCAGGGGCTGGAAACCCTTTCATTGAGAATGGAGCGGCATTGCGAAAATGCGCTGGCACTGGCTCAATGGCTTCAACAACATCCTGAAGTTGGAAAGGTAAATTATCCCGGACTACCCGGTAATCCCAACCATGCAATTGCCTCCACTTATTTGAAAAGCGGTTATGGTGGTGTATTGTCGCTGGTAATCAAAGGTGATAAACAGCATACGAGCCGTTTTGTTGAAAGTCTCAGGCTGGTAAGCCACCTGGCCAATGTGGGTGATACCCGTACACTGATCATACAACCATCAGCAACCACACATCAACAACTTTCAGCAGCGGATCAACTGGCCGCAGGTTTGGTCCCATCACTTTTAAGGGTTTCGGTGGGAATCGAGCATATCGATGATATCATCGCCGATTTTGAGCAGGCATTTGAGTGAGGTTGAGATGATTTAAGAAAAGTACCATGAATAAAAAAATACAAACATGAAAAACACATCCAACATCCTGAAACACCTCCAGCCCTTTCCCCTCGAACTGGGTGACCGGCTGCCGGGTATCGAAATAGCCTATCATACTTATGGAAAGTTAAACAGTGAGAGAAGCAATGTGATATGGATCTGCCATGCCCTCACTGCCAATTCCAACCCCATGGAGTGGTGGCCCGGTTTGGTTGGTGATGAAAAAATATTCGATCCCAAAAAACATTTCATCGTATGTGCCAACATACTGGGGTCGTGTTACGGTACCACTGGCCCATTGTCAGTAAATCCTGATACCGGCAGGCCCTGGTACCGGCAGTTTCCCAAAATCACAATCCGCGATATGATCTCAACATACGAAATTCTGAGAAAACACCTGGGTATCTTTAAAATCCAAACCATCATCGGTGGATCCATGGGTGGTCACCAGGCACTGGAGTGGGCCATCCGAAAACCTGCTCTGTTCGAAAATTTAATCCTGCTGGCAACAAGCGCCAGTCTCTCGCCATGGACAATTGCCTTCAACCAGTCACAGCGCCTGGCAATCGAAGCCGATTGCACATTCAACGAAGGTTGGCAGGGCGGCGGTGCTGCCGGATTAAAAGCAGCGCGTTCCATCGCGTTGCTTAGTTACCGCAACGGCATCGCATACAATCTAACACAGGCCGAAGCCGACCCATCCAAAACCGGGTGTTTTCGTGCCGTTTCATACCAGAATTACCAGGGCGACAAACTCGTCAGACGATTCAACGCATGGTCATATCACCTGCTTACCCGTGCGATGGACACCCACAATGTTGGCAGAAACCGGGAAAGTATTGAATCGGCCCTTCAGAAGATCAGGGCACTGACGCTGGTAGTCGGCATTACCTCGGATATCCTCTTCCCGACGGATGAACTTAAATTTATCCATGAAAATATTCGAAACAGTGTTTACCGGGAAATCAACTCACCCTATGGACACGATGGTTTCCTGACAGAGTTTGAACAATTATCAAATATCATTCATCAATTTAATCAAATCAATAAACATGAAACAACAGCTTAACATCGGACTATTCGGATTTGGCGTAGTAGGCAATGGGCTTTATGAGGTTTTACAGCAAAGCCCAACCACATTCGCATCCATTAAAAAAATCTGTGTAAAAAACAGATCCAAGAAAAGGCAGATACCGGAAGATTATTTCTGTTATGACCCTTCGGATATCCTCGACGATCCTAACATCAACCTGGTTGTGGAACTCATCGACGATGCAGATGCGGCGTATGATATCGTTAAAGAATCCCTAATAAAAGGAAAAAGTGTGGTTTCGGGCAACAAAAAAATGCTTGCTGCACACCTGCCTGAATTCATCGAAATACAACGACGGAATGGTGTCGGAATTCTTTATGATGCTTCGGCATGTGGAAGCATTCCCGTGATCCGCAACCTTGAGGAATACTACGACAACGATCTGCTCCAAAGCGTTACCGGAATCCTCAACGGGTCATCAAACTATATTTTATCGAAAATGTTCAGTCAGGGGCTCGACTATACGGAAGCACTGTGCAGGGCACAGGAACTGGGCTTTGCTGAAAGTAACCCCTATTATGATGTGGAAGGGCTGGATGCGCTGTACAAACTGGTAATCATCACGGTGCATGCCTTCGGCGTATGGGTTGATGCCAAAAAAATCTTCCATTTTGGCATTTCAAAAATTTCAGATCAGGATATCCGCTTTGCAAAGGAAAAGGGCTGTAGAATCAAACTGGTGGCACAGGTATCAAAATCCGGTTCCGGATCTATCATCATGTTGGTAATGCCAAGGTTTGTAAATCCCGATAAGTACATTTACAATGTAGAGGATGAATTTAACGGGGTAGTGATCAAAGGGGCATTTTACGACAAACAGTTTATGTTTGGTAAGGGGGCAGG
>JABMQA010001187.1 GCA_013203545.1 Bacteroidota bacterium | reverse complement strand
CCTGCTATATTTCGTGATTTTCGCATTGCACGTGTCTCATTTTTCCCTGTTCGCTATGTGCCGGCTAAAAAGGAGTTGCAGGTAGTTTCTTCTATTACAGTCCGTATAAATTATGGCCCCGGTGAAGTTGTGAATCCTAAAACAACTCCACAAAGAGGAATTGCCCCATCATTTGCAAAACTGTACCGCAGTTTTATTTTTAATTATCAGCGTGTTCTGGATAGACGCTACGACGGAATGGATGACGCCCGGGAAGTAATGTTATGTATAATGCCGGATGAATTTCCGGAAAGTTTTCAAATATATGCCGACTGGAAACGGCAAAGCGGTACTGACGTGCACGTAACTAAATTCAGCGACATTGGGGCTAACTCCAGTAATCCGGATATCATCAAAAACCACATAGCCGAGGTCTATCATGAATGGGAGCATCCGCCAACTTATGTTTTAATCATTGGTGACAATGGTATCTTTCCCCATAAAATCGTAACATATCCGTCATATTCGTTTCCAAATGAAGATTATTTTGTGGAGATAGATGGTGATGATTTCTTTCCTGAAATGATGATTGGCCGTTTTACCAATCAGGGTGATTACCGTATGCAGGTAATGATCAATAAATTTATGTTGTACGAACAAAATCCTTATACAGCTGAAACAGATTGGTTTAAAAAATCGGTTGTTTGTTCAAATAATGCTTATGCATCACAAGTGAGCACCAAACGATTTACGGCCGCTGTAATGAGGGAGGATGGTGGTTTTGAGGTGGATACCCTGATGAGTGATGGCGGTTGGAGCGGGCCATGCTCGATGGATTTAGATGATATTATCAATATTGTTAATGAAGGGCGAAGCTATTTAAACTATCGTGGCGAAGGTTGGAGCAGTGGATGGTGGGCAAGTTGTTACCCCTTTGGTACCTCGGATGTCTCAAGCTTACAAAACGATCAAAAATTCACTTTTGTGACCAGCATTGGCTGTGGTGTTGCGATGTTTACCGCCGGTGGAGGCAATTGCTTTGGTGAAGAATGGGTTCAACTGGGTTCTTTAACTGCTCCCAGGGGTGGCTGTGCTTTTGTCGGCCCTACTTCCAACACGCATACAACGTATAACAACAAGATAGATAAAGGTATTTATGTAGGCATGTTCCAGGAAGGAATGGACACACCCGGTCAGGCGCTATTGCGCGGAAAACTTTATATGTACAATGTTTTCGGCCCTGATTACTATTGTGAATATCATTATAAAGTTTATTGTATTTTAGGAGATCCGAGCATTCATATTTGGAAGGACGTTCCATTGGCGGTAACTGTTGATCATGAATCTGAGATTACCGTTGGAAATACCCAGTTGGAAATTACCATTACACACACTGCATCAGGGCAGCCTGTTGATAGTGCCATTGTTTGTTTAGCCGGAAACGAAATCTTTACAACTGCTCACAGCGACGCTTCTGGTAAAGTATATATTGACCTTACTGCCGAGGAGCCTGACACATTGACGGTTACCGTTCGCGGGGGAAATGTAATTCCTTACCAGGGAACAATGGTGGTTATTCAGGCAGAGGAACATATTGAACCTGAAGGTGAACCTGAAATTGTGGATTTAGACGGGAACCTGGATGGACTGATTAATCCCAATGAACATTGTGAAGTTACCTTTACCCTTAAGAATTGGGGAACCATTAACGTTAATAATATTCAGGGCACACTATCTTTAGAAGACACAACCTATGCACAGGTATTGTCTTCGAGCCCCGTAAATTTTGGTAATCTCGCTCCCGACAGTTCTTCTACCGGAAGTCCATTCCAATTTTTCGTAAAACCCAACTGCCCAATAGGTGAGCTGCTTATACTTCAATTACATGTTACCAGCATTAACAGTTCCTGGGACTATGAATATAATGCAAAGGTTTCGGGTTGTTGGCTGAGTATCGGTACTTTCGTAGCAAATGATCAAGGTAATCCGAATATGAATTTTCGTGTGGATCCTGGTGAAACAGTGAAATTTTATGTTTCAGTTGTAAATACCGGTGATGATATTGCACCCGACGTAATGGGTATTTTATCCAGCGATGATCCTTATGTCACGATTGAAGATTCAATAGGTTCGTTTGGAACAATAAACATCAATTCCCTGGGCGTAGGTGAAGAAAATCATTATCAGCTCAGTGTTGATGCATCCTGCCCAACGGAATACTTAGCTGCGTGTTCGTTGAAGCTTTACACACAAAATGGCCTATATCCTTATGAATCAATCCCAACCTTTGATCTTCCAGTTTCACTACTCATACCCGCCGATTATACTGGCCCTGACACATATGGCTACTATGCCTATGCCAGCAGCGATGCATTTTATGAACAAACACCCGAATTTGACTGGGTTGAAATCGTAGGAGTAGGCACCCAGATAACTGTACCAAACTTAAGCAATTATACAACAACAGTAAATTTACCGTTCAATTTTCAATATTACGGTATCGATTATAATCAACTTCGCATCAGTACGGATGGCTGGATGGCTTTTGGCAGTGGCACACAAACTGCTCCCTATAATAACTCCCTGCCCTACTATGATAATGTAAATAACATGATGGCGGTTTTCTGGGATGATTTATATGATATCAATCTGGCAGAAGGTAGAATTTTATATTATGATGATGATGCAAACCACCGTTTCATTATCGAGTGGGATAGTATCGCGCATAATGATTTGGGGGCTGAACCTAAAAAGGAGGTTTTCCAGGCGATACTGTTGGATCCGGCCTATCACCAAACCTTAACCGGGGACGGCGAAATTATCTATCAGTATAAAATAGTTAAGGATATTACCAGTAATACAATAGGCATAGAAAACCATACACAGACAGTTGGATTGCAATATGTTTATAACCAGGATTATGACCCTACCGCTTCTGAATTAGAAGAAGGGGTAGCCATAAAGTTCACAACAGAATTGCCCTTTGTTTCCATTATAGTGTCCGATGATCAGGATAATTATATTACTGCGAATGGGTATAGTCTTGAACAAAATCAACCCAATCCATTTAATTCCTACACCAGGATAAACTATACGTTACCCGAATCAGCCGATGTGGTTCTTAACATTTACAATCTGAAAGGGGAATTGGTGCGCACCCTGCAGAACGGACAACAGCCTGCAGGAAAACATTCAGTGGAGTGGAAAGGTTTAAATG